>DUQV01000107.1 GCA_012837605.1 Clostridiales bacterium
CGGATCTTTCCGTATTCGGATTAACTCATTACCTTTCGGCTCAAAATAAAATTGATGACATACTATATGAAACCAATATTGATAATCTTGATATTATATTTCCGGGACCTGTTCCCCCTAACCCGTCGGAACTGCTTGGCAGTGACAGCTTTAGCGATTTATTGGAGATATTTCGTACGGTATATGATTATATAATTATTGACACGCCTCCAATCGGCAGTGTCACAGACAGTGCAGTTGTGGCACAAAAATGTGACGGAGCAGTATTGGTTATAGAGGCAAATACCATTGGCTATAAATTTGCACAAAGAGCTATTCATCAGTTAGAAAAGTCCGGGAGCAGAATATTAGGTGCAGTTTTGAATAAATATGATGATGGAAGGTCATATGGATATAAAAATATTAAATATAAAAAATACATAGATTACTACGCCGGTGGCTATTAAGATCAATCGGTTATTTCTATGATAAACAACGATCCGGGTCGTTGTTTTTTTTGTTCAAAGTAAGTATAATGTGAATAAATGTTATTATAATTATTTAATCTAAGGAGAGGGAGAATGAGAGAAATATTATTTATGAAGCCGATATTTAAATCTATGATATGGGGCGGCAACAGGTTAAGAACCGAATTTAATTATAAGATTACTGATGATAACATAGGGGAGTGTTGGGCAATCAGCGCACATCAAAACGGAGACTGCATAATAAAAACAGGTGCATATAAGGGGAAAACCTTAAGCTATCTCTGGAAAAACCATCCCCGGCTGTTTGGTAACAGAACAGAAAAAGCCTTTCCTCTGCTTATCAAGCTAATCGATGCGAAGAAAGACCTTAGTATTCAGGTTCACCCCGATGATACATATGCAGATAGTTATCAACCCGGTTCTTATGGAAAAACAGAATGCTGGTACATACTTGGCTGTGATGAGAATACTGAGATTGTTATAGGCCACAATGCAAAAGATAAGAATGAGCTTAGAGATATGATTAATGAGGGAAGATGGAAAGAGCTTATTAGGAGAAGACCCATTAAGAAGGGTGATTTCTTTCAGATAACCCCCGGAACCGTCCATGCAATCAAGGCAGGAACAATGATTCTTGAAACACAGCAAAGCAGTGATATTACTTTTAGACTCTATGATTATGACAGGCTTGATAACGGTAAACCAAGGCAGCTTCATATCAAGGAAAGTATAGATGTAATCAACTGTCCGCACAGGGACGTACTTATAGAGCCAAGAATAATAAAAAGCAGCGAAGGTACGATTGCAGAGCTGATTAGAGACAAGCATTATACAGTGCAAAAGATTGACATAAGCGGAACGATGACGCTTGAACAGGACAAGGATTTCATGAATTTCAGTGTAATAGAGGGCGAAGGAGAAATCGATAAAACCAAGATATCAAAGGGAGATCACTTCATACTTCCATATAAATACGGACAGTTTAGCTTAACAGGAAGGATGTCATTGATTGTATCATATATAGATAAAGATATATAAATCCTGTTGTGCTGTTATATACCGATTATCGAATGTGTTATCATAATTATCTTGAATATTATTTCATAATATAGTACACTTCTGTTATGCATTAAATTGTGCATTTTGTTTATTGGTGAATATTGAGTGCTTGATAAATGCATCATAAATATTAATGCTGCTTAACCGGGAGGAAGTATTTATTATGAAGAAGGTAACGATTCAAGATGTGGCAAGGGAATTAAATCTGTCAAGAAACACAGTGGCAAAAGCACTAAATAACAGTGATACCGTATCCTATGAGACAAGGTATCTTGTAATAGAGAAAGCTTATGAGATGGGATATTCAAAATTATCTCCGGTAGTACTTAATCAGTTTAAGCTTCGCAATAAGATGGATGAAACCAAAACTATAGTTGTTCTTAACCGCCGGGAAGTATCGGTATTTTGGAACAGTATTATAATGGGGATATCTGATGAGCTTAATGCGTGCGGATGTAAGCTGCAGTTTAATTTCATCAGTGAACAGGACGAGAAAAATTTGGTTTTGCCCTTGGATTTACAGGCTGACATAAGCGGTATAATAATATTAAGCGTGTTTTCAAAGGAATACATAAATCAGATTATGAAGAGGAATATCCCTGTTGTATTCTGTGATGCACCGTGCAATATTCAGGAAATTGCACCATATGGAGATATCGTTATATGTGAAAGCATGGACAGTATCAAAACGATAACAAAAAGCCTTATTGACAAAGGTATGACCAAGATAGGCTTTATTGGAGATATAACATATTGCAAGACTATTTATGACCGCTATATAGGCTATATTAGTGCTTTGAAGGAGGCAGGGATAAAGCCTGATAAAGGGATTATGGCCACATACCATGCAAATACCAGATTCTATAAGCCTGAGGAGGTTGAGGAAGCCCTGCGTGGGTTTTCATATATGCCGGAAGCTATTGTGTGTGCCAATGATGACATAGCCTTTTATACCATACGATATCTGAATTCAAAGGGGTTGTCAGTGCCGGATGATGTGGCTGTAACAGGCTATGACAATACTGAGGAGATGTCTAAGATGTTGGATCCGTTTCTTACCACGGTAAGAGTCGGTAATCAAAGGCTTGGAAGAAGACTGGTACAGCAGCTGATGTGGAGACTGCAGAATCCGAATTTCCCTAAAGAAGTGATATATGTAGCCGTTGAGGTAATATTTAGAAAATCATCAAATAAAAACATGGATGTGAAATAATTTCATAAATGTAATATTTAACTAACTATAATTATAAAAGGGGAGGAAACAACATGTTAGCACAGACACCGCCAATGGGGTGGAATTCATGGAATACCTTCGGATGGGATATATCAGAGGAGTTAATAAAAGGGACAGCAGATATCTGGAACGACTTAGGTCTTTTGGACGCAGGATATCAATATCTTGTAATTGATGACTGCTGGTCACTAAAGGAAAGAGACAAGAATGGATATTTAGTACCGGACCCCAATAAATTTCCGAACGGAATGAAAGCAGTGGCAGATTATGTTCACTCGAAGGGGTTAAAATTTGGAATATATTCTTGTGCAGGGACTATGACCTGTGCAGGACATCCTTCCAGTCTGGAGCATGAATTCGCGGATGCACAAACCTTTGCAGATTGGGGTGTGGATTTCCTAAAATATGATTATTGCTACAAGCCTCATAATATTCCCGGACATATTTTATATAAGCGTATGGGCATGGCTCTTAGAAACAGCGGGAGGGATATCCTGTTCTCAGCCTGCAATTGGGGAAGCGACAACTGCCATGAATGGATCAGGTCTACAGGTGCACATATGTTCCGCTCCACAGGAGATATTCAGGACAATTGGGAGTCTATTAAAAATATAGCCCTTAGTCAGTGGAATAAAGAATTCTATAGTGCTCCTTACTGCTATAACGACATTGACATGCTGGTTGTAGGAATGTATGGAAAGGGGAATGTTGCTCTTGGCGGATGTTCTGATGAAGAATATAAGACACATTTCTCCCTATGGTGTATCATGAATTCTCCATTGATGATTGGTTGTGATATCCGCAGCATGAATGAAGCAACACATAGCATATTGACCAATAAAGAGGTTATTGCTCTAAATCAGGATCCTGAAGGGCGTCAGGCATACAGTATGGAGCAGTGGAATAACAGCGATGTTAAGATATATATAAAGCCAATGACTGACGGAAGCTTTGGCATAGGGTTCTTTAATATGGGAGATTCTGATGGAGAAGGCTCCTTACAGTTCTGGGATATCGGACTGACAGCCTCATCAGGCTATGGGCTGCATTTTCGTGATTTGTGGGAGCATGAGGATGTTGGGGTATTTACCGAGAATTATACCTGTAAGCTTAAGCCTCATCATTGTAAGGTGTTTAGAGCAAGATTGGTAAAGACAAAATGACAGATCATAATACATATTGTACAAAATGCAAAAAAGTACTTATAAGAGATGAGATAGCCATATACTTAAGATTAGTAAACAGGAATGCTAAGGAATATCTCTGTATTCCCTGCTTGGCAAAACATTTTAAGTGCAGTGAACAGGACATCCAGGTAAGGATAAAAAGACTTAAGGAAATGGGATGCACCCTGTTCTCATGAATATATAAGTACGAAAGCATTAATAAGTTTATGCAGTATGTACAAGAGAAAATAAACGCATATGAGATCTGAGAAAGGGACATATAATGTGGATTAAAGGCTTTACATATGGTTGGATGGCAAAAAGGGGAGCTTATCGTACGGAAGAAGCGATTAAATCTCAAGATAAATTATTCGATTTGGGGGTTAATTGGATATGCTTATCGTTTCCGGTGATGCAGCAAAGCTTTTCATCCACCCGTATTTATTTTGATTACAGAACAACAGTAACTGACAAGGATTTGATGTTTGTTATTAACAGAGCCCATGAACGGGGTATAAAGGTTTGTCTTAAGCCTGTGATTAACTGTGAAGACGGAATGTGGAGAGCTTATATTGACTTTCCCGACGAGGATATGTTAGGGCAGGATAAGTATTGGAATGAATGGTTTGAGTCTTATAGTGCATTTCTGTGTCACTACAGTGAGTTGGCACAGGATACAGGCTGTGAAATGTTATGTATAGGCTGTGAGATGAGCAGTACGGAAAGAAAAGAAGAACACTGGAGAAGCCTGATAAAGAAGGTTCGCAGCATATATAAGGGACCAATTGTATATAACACTAATCATGGAAGAGAAGATAAAGTAAATTGGTTTGATGCAGTGGACTATATCGGAATCAGTGCTTATTACAGGGCAGGTAAAAAGCCTTCCGACTCCAAGGAGAATATGCTTAAGGTCTGGGATAAGGTTAATACACAGATGGAGCAACTTAGCAGAAAATATAATAAGCAGATTATATTCATGGAGGTAGGGTGCAGAAGTGCAAACGGCTGTGCCATGATGCCTTGGGATTTTGTTCATAAAGATTTGCCGTGGGATGAGGATGAACAAGCCACTTTCTATGAATCCTGTCTGGAAGCATTTTATAACAAGAAATGGTTTGCGGGATTCTTCTGGTGGGATTGGAGTATTGAAATCTACGAAACAAGAGAGGAAGCCATGAGGGACAAAGGCTTCAATATCCATCTTAAAAAGACCGAAGATGTGATAAGGAAGTGGTACCAAAATCTATAGAGAAATATTATAAAATATACGAGGAAGCATGAGGGGTATACCCAACACACCGGTACAAGTACACCTGCCGGATTTGTATATCCAAGTCGGACATAAATGTCCGCCTTTGATAAAACAAATCACAGCAGGTGTTCTTCTAACGGTGCATGGAATATACCCCTCATGCTTCCTCATATATTTTTATATTATAACGTTTTATGTAGTCGCATTTATGTATTAAATTTTTTTACATCAGTCATAGTCGGCAACACTTCTGATATCAATTATTTCGGTACGTGTATAGGTTACCGATTTCGGCCTTTCTCCGGCAACCAGGTAGTTATACATGGAGATAACCGTATCATGACCTTGTCCAAACGGATCCTGACCGATAGCTGCATAGACTATGCCTTTTTGAATAAGCTTGATAATATCATCATCATAGTCAAGGCATACTATTTTAACTTGTCCTACAAGACCCATTTCTTCAATTGCTCTTGCCACTCCGCTGACATTTCCTGTCAGAATAACTATACCTTTTAAGGTATGGAATTTATTAAGCAATTCCTTAGAATTCTTGTAAACACGAAGGGCGTCGCTTTCAGCCTCAATCTCGGTAGCAATCTTCATCTTTTTATTCTTAGCTATAACCTCATAAATGGCATCTCTTCGAACACTGTTGATAGAGGTTTCCAGCGGTCCGCGAACAATAGCTATCTCACCCTCATAATCTAGGGCTTTTGAAATGGTTTCAGCGGCCAGCTTACCTGAAATATAGATGTCAGGACCAAAATATGCCAGTCTTTCAACACCCTCATTAAAATCACAGTTAAACGCTATTACAGCAATATTCTTACGCTGTGCTTTCATAACATCTTCATCTATTCCGCTTGTAAATCCCGGAAGAATCAGTCCGTCATAGTTTTTATCTATTCTATCCTTCAGATCGGTATTAAGCTTACCAAAATCCTTCGTGTAGCCAAGAAATTCCACATCAACATTTTTAGTCTTTAGTTCAGTCTGGGCATATAACACACCCTGTCGGACGCTTTCCCAGAAAGGATGATCCAGAGGACTGAACAAAGCAATCTTCAACCTCTTTGAGCTTGTCTGTTCAACAGGTACAACAGAGGTTCTGTATCTCATCAACAGATTCTCAATGCGGGACAGCATGTTCTGTAAAGATAATGCCTGGTTATTAATCTGTTCATTTTCAGCAAGTTCTTCCTCTGTAATAGCAGCTACATCTTGAGTTATCGATGAAATCTCGATAGAAGCATCATGCAGGGTGTGACCCTGATTGCTGATATCCTTGGTGCTTTCATTAATCAATCGGGATTCCTCATATACATTCTTCATGTCATCACTTAATATGTATGTATTCTTATTGATAGTATAGAACGTATCCTTTACAGAATTGAAGATATCCTTACTAATATCAAAGCTCTCAACACAACTGGCAATACTTTCGCTTACCTTTGCGTTACTGCTGAGTATATTATTGAGCAGCTTGTCTATCTGTCCGATACTGTCTCTGGTGGCTGCGGATAGCTTATTCATTTCCTGAGATACTACTACAAAGCCTCTTCCGGCTTCACCGGCACGGGCTGCCTCAACGGCGGAATTCAAAGACAGAAGCTTTAATTGTTCAGTTATATTAATAATTAAGCCGTTAACCTGGTCAATTTCCTTCAAATGAGAATTAAGTGTTTCAATGAATGCTGCCGTATCAGATAAATTAGCTGAGATAACATCCATCTGCTCATTGTACTTATCTACATGCTGTGAACCTTCTTGGGTTATCTTAACAGTGTTTTCTACAAATTCTTCGATTTTTGCCAAAGTGGCAGTAATATTGTTAGCCCTGTTTGCGACCTCATCGATACCGGCTAAAGTTTCTTTAACGATTTTAAGCTGCTGTTGTGCTTTTTCTGCAACAGTTGCCATATTGCTTGCAATATTTTCATTTCCCTTATAGCTCATATCCAGACTCTTAGTAATGTTATCAACCGCATCTGATAAAACAATAACATTAATCTTGGTTGACTCAATAAAGCTTAAAAGGTTTCTTTTCATTTCATTTACAGCAGAAGTTAAAGATTCCAATCCTCTGGTTTTGCTCTCTGTGATGTCACTTATATTAAGCTTACCTTGGGATAACAATTCTGCATTTTGATCAATATGGTGTACAGCACTGAAAAATCGTATTAATAATACCAGTAATGTTACAGCTAACGCTATTAACAGTACTAAAATAAAATTAAAAAAAGCTTTGGACTGCATGTTTTGGTTTAGGATTATAAGCAAGACTAATAAAGCCAGTAAAGACAACAAAGAAGAAAAAATAAAAATTCTAGTATAATTCCGGTCTAAACGTCTCCCCTCCGATTGCTCAGACATGAAAATACCTCCCACTATTTTGTATTAATATAGTAATTACAAAAGCAACAGTATAACTTGACACTTGTAATTATCTTCATATAAATGATATCATTAAAATCAAGTAAACACAATAGATAATAGTAGAAAAATGTCGTGTAAATTAGAGAATATTAACCATTATATGATATAAAATTCCTGCATTCTTTGTAGAAATGTCATAAAATATCTGCATAATCTCATATTACATATCATATAATTGATTATCAGTATGGACTAAAAGGAATGGAGTGTGTTTCGGTTGAAAATTAAGGATGCTGTTCGTACCTTGTTGTTTAAGAACAAGGATATTATATATAATCAGCTATATACTGAATGGGGAGAGAGATTAGATGCAGAATGTGTATTAGGCGAGTATCCCAGACCTCAGTTAAGAAGAAATAACTATACCATATTGAATGGTTATTGGAATTACAATATTACTAAAGCTTCTGTTACCGTCAAACCAATGCATTATGACGGTAAAATACTGGTGCCTTTTTCACCTGAAAGTATTCTGTCCGGAGTAAAACGTCAACTTCAACCGGATGAGCTGCTTTGGTACGGGAAAAATTTATTTATTGACAAGAAGCATCCGGGAAAACGCTTAATTTTACATTTTGGTTCCGTAGATCAGACATGTGAGATATTTATAAATAATAAAAGCGTGATGAGACACATCGGAGGATATCTTCCGTTTTCTGCCGATATAACGGATTATGTATTAGAGGGAGGAAATCTTCTGACCGTAAAGGTTAGGGATGCCTCGGAAACATCATACCACAGCAGAGGTAAGCAAAAACTAAAAAGAGGCGGTATGTTTTATACCGCACAAAGCGGAATATGGCAGACTGTTTGGATGGAATGGATTCCGGATATATACATTACATCATTAATTATTACTCCATTAGTTGATGAGAGCATGGTAAATCTTACTGTCAATCTCAATAAAGACATCTGCAATACCGGCAGCAATGGTGCTTTTGCACACGAAAAGCAGGAGGATGTAAACAGCAAATATATGTTTCGGGTTGATGTCTATGATCATGGCACGAAGCTTATTTCAATTGTAACAAAGAATCCCACAATGAAAATTCCCATTAGAAATTTTACATATTGGAGTCCTGAAAATCCATATCTCTATGATATTGTTGTTTCGGTAGGAGAGGATGTTGTAGAGAGCTATTTCGCCATGCGAAAGATCGAGATAAAGAAAGATGAAAGCGGAAGAAGCCGAATATGTCTGAATGGTAAGCAGTATTTTCAAAACGGACTCCTAGATCAGGGGTATTGGTCGGATGGACTGTATACACCGCCAAGTGACGAGGCTATGATATTCGATATAGAGCAGGCGAAGAAGCTTGGGTTTAACATGCTCAGAAAGCATATTAAGATTGAGCCTTTGAGGTGGTATTACCACTGTGACAGACTCGGTATGCTGGTATGGCAGGATATGGTCAATGGGGGAGGCAGATACAATCAGCTGCTGGTGGGATATCTGCCTACAATATTTCCATGGGTTTCAGGTCTGATTAGTGATAAATATCATTTTCTGTTTGGTCGAAAAAGTGCTGAAGGAAGGTTGGAATGGGTCAAGGAGTGTGAAGAAACGGTTAAACTTCTTTATAATAGTCCGTCTGTTATTGTATGGGTTCCATTTAATGAGGGGTGGGGGCAATTCGATGCCGAGAGGATAACATCGCTTATACGCTCGCTTGATAATACCAGACTGATAGATCAGTCCAGTGGCTGGTATGACCAAAAGGGTGGAGACTTTAAAAGCGTACATAATTATTTTCATCCATTAAAATATACTCCCGATAAACATTGTCGTGCAGTCGTATTATCGGAATTTGGCGGGTATGCCTGCTATATACAGGGACATTCTTATTCACCGATGCTTTATGGCTATAGGATATATAATAATACCAATGATTTGGAAGCTGCATTGCAAAGGTTGTATACCGGAGATATTATGAGGTTAAAAAGACAAGGTGTGTCGGCGGTTGTCTATACACAGCTGTCTGATATTGAGGATGAGGTGAACGGGTTATTTACTTATGACCGCAAGGTGTGTAAGATATCTAAACCGTTGATATAGTATTGCTGTATCATCAGTTATAATATTAGTCTGTCAATGTCTTCATCACATAGAGATTCCTTTGCAAGCAGTTCTTTTGCTATACATTCCAATGCTTCAATATTTCTACTTAACAGCTCCTTTGTTTCATCATATAGCCCGTTCATTATGGTTCTGCATTTTTCAAGCAGCTCATTGTCGATACCTTCATTAAATACCTGCGTACTGAACAGACCCATATCCGGATCCATTCCGTATTTATTCGTATAATCCACTATAAGGGAGGAAGCCTTTTGAATATCATTGCTTGCACCGGTTGTAATCTCATCGGGTCCGTATATTAATTCCTCGGCAGCTCTTCCTGCCAACAGTATCCTGATGCTTCCCAGTATCTGTCTTACGCTTCTGTACATAGTATCATTTGGAATTGACAGATTAAAGCCTCCCGCACCTCTGACACTGGGGATAATAGTTACCTTTGAAATATAATTTTCGGGAAGCAGAAGCTTGGTTGCCAGAGCGTGGCCTGCTTCATGATATGCGGTTACTTCCCTTTCATGTGTGGTGATATAGCTTAGATCTGTTTTGGGTGCACCTGCAAGGACTGTATAAAAGGCCCTGTCTATATTTTCTTTGGTAATAACCGGTCTTTTCTCATTGGCGGCAATTATGGCAGCTTCATTCAGCAGATTTTCCAGCATGGCTCCTGAAAAACCCACGGTAGATTTTGCCAATGAACCTAAGTCAACATCATCGGATAAGGGTTTATTCTTTGCATGAAGCTTAAGTATTTTTTCTCTGGAATTCACATCAGGAAGTCCTATCTCGATTTGTCTGTCAAAACGTCCCGGACGAAGCAAAGCTTCATCCAGGGTGTCCATACGGTTCGTGGCTCCAATAACAACTATTCCCTGATTATCATGAAAGCCCGACATCTCTGTAAGAAGTGCGTTTAAGGTCTGATCCCTTTCATCATTGCTTGCCGAGCTGCTGCGGGCTCTTTTCTTGCCTATGGCATCGATTTCGTCTATGAAGATTACAGCCTTGTTATGCTTTTTTGCTTTATTAAAGAGGCTTCTTATCCGACTGGCTCCCACGCCTACATACATTTGAACAAAATCAGAACCGCTCATGGCATAGAAGGGAACATTTGCCTCTCCCGCAATAGCTTTAGCCATAAGAGTCTTGCCTGTTCCGGGAGGACCATAGAATAATAATCCCTTGGGCATACGGGCACCAAGCTCTGTATACTGCTGAGGATTCTTAATAAAGCCTATGATATCCTCCACCATAGCTTTGGCTTCTGTATTGCCTGCTACTGAATTCAAAGTTATCCCAATACTTTCATCATTTTTACCGGCATCTTTTATAGTGATACCGGAAGTGCCGCCATTTCGTGTATAATAAATAATTCCAAATGCAATCACAGCCAAGATTAGTACGCCTGCTGCATTTGAAAGGCTGTTGCTCTTGTAGGATATTTCTATATCCTTAATAAGGAGGAACTCTATGAAGTCCTCTGTCTTTGGATTTGGAACCGTATATTTAGTATCAGGGCTGTCCGACAGGAAGGCATCAAAGGTATTGCCTTCTTCGTCAATAGTGACCTTTGCTATCCTTCCCTCTTCAACTGCCTCCAAAAAATATGAGTATGACAGCTCATTATTAGGTTTATTCATACTATAAATTCCTGCCCCTATAAGAATAATAACTAAAGTTACCATCGCAGGAATCATAAATTTTCTCATATAAACTCTCCTCCGGTCGTCATAATATTACACAATTCTACATTAATTGTAACATCTCTTGCGATTAAATCCACAATCAAAATATGGAAACAGACCTGACATGTTATAAACCATGCTACAGGTCTGTTTTTATGTCATCCAAAAATACTTAACTTAGCCTGTATGTGCATATAATTGAATAAAGCATAAGTGGCAAAGGTTTAATACTGTGCCGGCTTATCAGATGAGTTTATATCAGGAGGTTTGGATGAACAGCGGCATTGTAGATAATCAATTAAATCTTGCTTTAGATGTGCCTGAAAGTGTCAGAGAAAGAACCTTGGATCTTGATGTGGGCTTTCAGCCTGAAACAAATACATGGGAATTAATCGTAAAGTATAGCGGCAGCCTTGATCGGATAAGACAGGAGCTTAACATTGGTGTTGTGGAGCTTTCCGGTGGGTATGCGATAATAACGATACCTGAAAATTTGATAGATATACTGACAGGCTATGAGGAGATTATATTTATTGAAAAGCCTAAGAGATTATTCTATGAGGTCAACGAGGGCAGGCTGGCATCATGTATAAATCCTGTTCAGCAAGCTCCATACAGCTTATTTGGCGAGGGAGTATTAATTGCGGTTATTGATTCGGGAATTGACTATTCGCATCCTGATTTTCGAAATGATGACGGTACTACGAGAATTGCGGCACTTTGGGATCAGACAATTCCCGGAAGTCCTCCACAGGGGTTTCGTATCGGTACTCTGTATACCAGAGAGCAGATTAATGAAGCATTACAGCTTCCTATGCCGCAGAGGCTGGATGTTGTGCCAAGCACAGACTTATCCGGCCATGGCACGCATGTGGCCGGCATAGCAGCCGGTAATGGAAGAGCGAGCAGCGGTCTGTACAGAGGAGTGGCTTCATCAAGTGAGCTGCTGATTGTAAAGCTGGGTGAGTCGGTGGGCAGTTCATTTCCTAGAACTACGCAGCTTATGGAGGCATTGGAATTCGCTGTACAATACGCCATATCGGTTGGAAAGCCCCTTGCGGTAAATATCAGCTTTGGCAATAATTACGGCTCCCATTCGGGAAGGTCAATTCTTGAAAGCTTTATTGATGATATCTCAAATATGGGCAGAACCGGTATAGTTATTGGAACCGGAAATGAAGGGGCTGAAGGAAACCACGCTCAGGGTATACTTCAAATGGGAAGTGTAGAAATTGTTGATTTTACCATCAGTAATTTTGAATTCTCACTAAACCTTCAGATATGGAAGAATTATTATGACCATTTTGACATTACAATAGTGGCACCTAACGGAGTGAGGGTGGGACCGATTCCTTCTATACTTGGCACACAGCAATTTCAAGTAGCTCAGACAGAGATTTTGCTTTATTATGGAAAACCCACTCCATATAATGCTCAACAGGAAATATATATAGAATTCATACCAACAAACAGATATATTAATTCCGGAGTGTGGAGGATTGAGCTGGTTCCAAGACAAATTGTTGTAGGAAATTATGATATGTGGCTGCCAACAGGAGGTGTTAAAAGTCCTGCAACCAGATTTTTGCTTTCTTCAGAATATACTACACTTACTATCCCATCCACTGCGTTCAGAGCCATATCAGTAGGAGCCTATAATGCTTTTACAGGAAGCTATGCACCTTTTTCGGGAAGAGGGTTTACAAGAGATCAGGGCATCAAACCTGATATTGTAGCTCCCGGTGTTAATATAAATTCCTGTGCACCCGGGGGAGGTTACTCAAGACGTTCAGGAACCTCCATGGCGGCACCGTTTGTGACCGGAAGTGCGGCACTCTTAATGGAATGGGGAATAATACAAGGTAATGACCCGTATATGTACGGAGAGAAGCTTAAGGCTTATCTCATAGACGGAGCAAGACCGTTAAGGATAGAAACCGTATATCCTAACAGAACACTTGGTTATGGGGCATTATGTCTTGAGAATACATTTAGAAATATGTCTCTCTAGTGATTATTGACGGCATTTCAACAGGATTAAATTAGGTGAATTGTTCAAAATACGCCTATTTAATTATTTTCTGAAAAAGTGTTAGAGAAGATCTGATTATAGAATTATAAAGTTTTTCCAGATATTTATTTGCCAGAATAATAGTCAGAATTATGCTGCTCAAAAAGATTAGATATGACATATAATCCGGTTTTTTCTTTAAAGCAGAAAAGAAACCGCCATAAAGTAATGCATTGCGAAACCAGATGTGTGACATATATATCTGCATGGTTCGGGATCCATATTTGGAAAAAAATAATTTACAACGAGGAATCAGCAATAAAAAGGAAACCGATAAAATAATTGCAAAAAGATACCATATGGCTCTTATTAGGAATCCGTAGGGTGCCATATCCCCCAAATATGAGGAATAGGGTAATCCGGCATATATGATTTTAACTATAGGCCTAAGGTCTTTACCATATATAAGTACAAATATTAGTATTATTATCATTACAGTAACTGCATATAAACGCAGCTTTTTATCAAGAAACCTTTGTAATCTGTCTGCGGAAAGGCAAAATCCAATGATAAAGAATGGAAAGAAGACAAATACTCTTGATAAGGAAAAAATATCTTTAATTGATCCTATGTATCCTACAACAAGACCAAGCAGAAAGGAACCTATAATCAGGCAGCTTGGTTTAATACGTTCAATCAGAGGAACAGACAGATACCATATGAATAAAGCCACAAGATACCAAGGTGCCGATGTATCCCGAAATAGACTGAAAGATATATCTTTATTAAATACATAACCAAGTAACACATTTCCTGTTTTAAACAAAAAATACATAAACATAATATTCATAATTTTATCAACGCGCAGCTTGCCACCTGCATTTATATTTTTAGCAAAATATCCTGAGATAAAAATAAAGCAGGGCATATGAAATATGTAAATATAATACGTAAGATACTTAATTTGTGGTATATGGGATAATTTAAGTCCGAAATGACCTGCAACAACAAATATCATTAAAACAAACTTCAAATTATCCATATAATAATCTCTGTTAGCATTATTTAATATGTTACCTTCAGGATGATACCAAGTGTTTATAAGCTGTTTCATATGGTCGCCTTTCATTCATAAATTTATATCCTATTTATAACAAAAACAGAGATAAAAATCAAATATATTATATACTAGATTTTTATCTCTGTGTATTTATATTTTAATACAAGTCATCAACGATACTTAGTACCGATAGTACATGAAACTTCTTAAATTAATATCATAATAGGTTTTATGCCTCGTCTTGACTGCTATTTCTATTTTTAATCTCTGCAAATTTGCTCATCAACATAACAATTAGGGTAAGCAAAATGATAACCGCAAAGATACTGCCCATACCTTTACCCATTATTTCTAAAGCATACATAATATTTTGACTCATAATAACCTCCATTCTCCACTTTATTTCGGCATATTAGCAAGAATATCACTCACAATTTTAATGATTGCACCACCGGCAACAACCGAGGCAATCTGTCCGGATACGTTAGCACTGATTGCGTGCATCAGCAGGTGATTGGAAGGATCCTCTTTTAAGCCCATCTTCTGAACAACTCTGGCTGACATCGGGAATGCGGAGATGCCTGCAGCTCCAACCATAGGATTGATTTTTTTGCCCTTTTTCAAAAACAGGTTAAGAAACTTCGCAAACAGCACGCCACCGATAGTATCAAACACAAATGCAACTAATCCTAAGGCTATAATCATCAAGGTTCGCCAGTTAACGAACCTGTCAGCCTGCATACTGAAGGAAATCGTAATTCCCAATAATAAGGTGATTAGATTTGCCAGAGCATTTTGTGCGGTTTCAGAAAGTGAATTAAGAACACCGCATTCACGAATCAGGTTGCCAAACATCAAAAATCCTACCAAAGCAACAGAGGAGGGAGCAACAAGCCCTGCCACAAAGGTAACTATTATAGGAAACAGAATGCGGGTGGTTTTAGTAACCAACTTTGGATTGTATTCCATACGGATTAATCGTTCCTTTTTAGTTGTAACCAGCTTAATGGCAAAGGGTTGAACAAGCGGTACCAATGCCATATATGAATATGCGGCTACAGCTATGGGACCTAAATAATTAGATTGTAAAATCTTTGATACCAATATAGAAGTAGGACCGTCCGCCGCACCGATCATGCCGATAGAAGCGGCATCGTTAATATCGAATCCCAATAACACTGCAAAGACAATGGTTGCGAATATGCCAAACTGTGCGGCCGCACCAAACAGGAACATTCTTGGATTAGATAACAGCGGTCCGAAGTCTATCATCGCACCTATACCTATAAATAATAAAATTGGTAAGGCCTCTGCGGCTTCAATGCCTACACCAAACAACCATTCAATAATACCGACAGCCTTTTCGTTTAATCCCGGAAGCTCCTGGGTCAAGACACCTGAAAAAGGAAGGTTAACCAATATTGCACCAAAGCCCATCGGAAGCAAAAGAGAAGGTTCAAATTCCTTTTTAATGGCCAAATAAATTAGTATTAAACCAACAGCGTACATTATCCACTGTTCCGGGGTAACAGCCAATAGCCCCTCATACAAAAATTCCATAAGTAAATCCTCCTTAGCCTTTCCGGTAGCGACAAGTCTCAGGATTCTCATAAATCGCTTTACACTACCTTTAATCTATATATAAAATCGTTCTTATTGTAGCCCAAAGAGAATACTTGTGTCAATACGGATTTGCCTATTCTAATATACTGATTTGCCTTCTAACATACTGATAATCTCCATCTTTTATCATGTCAAATATGTTTTGCCATATTCGCATGTAATATTACAAAAAATGGTTAAGCCAGATAGTTTTTACTTGCACAAAATATGTAATCATGATATTATCAGAGATGTGGCCAAATGAGCCAAATATATAATAGGGAGATGAGCATATTGGGAAATGATCTGACTTTTTTTCAGGTAATATCTATTGTTGTTTCGGCCTTAGCATTTATAGTAGCTGTATGGCTTTATCGCTGGGTTGCATCGAGACCGTCCTCCAACAAAAAGGTGGCAGAGGTAGGGCAACTGATAAAAAATGGAGCCAACACATTTCTTGCTAAGGAATATAAGGCTTTATTACGTTTTACAATAATTGTTACATTACTGATTCTCGTGTTTTTACCCGGACCGATTTGGAAAGGCGATATTATAGCTAATGTTACTATGGCAGTATCGTACATTTTTGGTACTGTATTTTCAGCAATTGCGGGTAAAATCGGTATCAGTATTGCAACAATCGCCAATGTGAAATCCGCAGAAGCAGCAACTAAAGGAATTAAGCCATCCTTCATGGCAGGATATCGCGGTGGTGCCGTTATGGGAATGGCAGTGGTTGGTTCCAGCCTGCTTGGAGTAACATTGGTTCTTTTGATTACAAAAAATACAACTGCATTATTAGGATTTTCATTTGGTGCCAGCTCATTAGCCCTGTTTGCTAAAGCCGGCGGCGGAATCTTTACAAAGACAGCAGACGTAAGTGCTGACCTGGCAGGTAAGGTAGAGTTGGGTATTCCGGAGGATGACCCAAGAAATCCTGCTGTTATTGCCGATAATGTAGGAGACAATGTAGGTGATGTAGCCGGTATGGGTGCTGACCTCTTTGACTCAAATGTTGCATCAATGGCAGCAGCTCTTGTTATGGCAGCTTCTTTAGGTAATGCCGAGAAGAATATGGCTATGGTTTTATGCTATGCAGGTATCGGTTTGCTCGCATCGATTATTGGTGTGTTTACAGCTAATATGAAAGAAGGCGGGGATCCGACCAGAGCACTTAACATGAATACTTATGTAACAACTTTAATATATGGCATATTAACAGCCGCAGCAACATATGTATTTGATTTTAACTGGCGTATATGGGGAGCAAGTGCATTAGGACTTGTTGTTGGTACTATTATTGGTGTAGCTACGGATTATTTTACTAATGATAATAAAAAGCCTGTTCGTATGGTTGCAAAGGCCTGTGAATCAGGACCGGCATTTACTATTACATCAGGTGTTTCTTATGGTCTTTTAAGTACGCTTCCTGCTATGATAGGTATAGGTATATCTGCACTTGTATCTTATAAATTAGTTGCCCCTCTTGGAGCAGGCGGCAGTGAGGTTGCATATGGTATGTTCGGTATATCTATGGCGGCAGTAGGAATGCTCTCAATAGTAGGTATGATTATCTCTAACGATGCTTATGGTCCTATTGTTGATAATGCCCGAGGTCTTGTTGAAATGGGCAACCTTGGAGACAAGGCATTAGAAATAACAGACTCCTTAGACAGTGCAGGAAATACCGTTAAGGCGGTAACCAAGGGCTTCTCTATCGGTGCGGCAGGATTAACTGTTATTGCATTGCTTGGAGCATTTATGACCGAGGTTAATGATGCTATTGAAGCAATGAGTTTGGGTATTGAGAAAATTACAGGTTTTGATGTAACCAGTCCGGTAGTGTTCTTCGGATTGCTGGTAGGAGCGGCTATCCCTCCTGTATTCTCTGCAATGCTTATGCTTGGTGTAGACAGAAACGCACAGCGTATGATTGCTGAGATTCATCGTCAGTTCAGAGAAATTGTCGGATTAAAGGAAGGAAAGCCTGAAGCAAAACCTGAATATGATAAATGTATAGAAATTGCAACTGTCGGTGCACTTAAGGAATTAGTACCTGCGGGTCTTGTTGCTATATTTGCCACATTGATTGTAGGATTTATCGGTGGTGTTCAAGCTGTGGGAGGCTTTATTACCGGTAATATCGTAAGCGGATTGATATTTGCATTGTTTATGTCAAATGCAGGTGGTCTGTGGGATAACACCAAGAAATACATTGAAGCAGGAAATCATGGAGGTAAGAATTCCGACGCTCATAAAGCAGGAGTTGTAGGTGATACTGTGGGTGATCCATTCAAGGACACAGCCGGTCCTTCCATCAACACACAGATTACCGTAGTATCTTTGGTGGCGTCTATAATGGCAACATTATTCCTGACATTCTCTATATTCTAATATACTAAACTACAAATATATTAAATTACAAATTATGTGTCGCAGCCGGATGAGAATTAATATCCGGCTGTGGTTTTTTATGCAATAGAAAATTGCGGCTTATTGAATCATATAATAAAAAGACTGTTTTATAATGTCAGGAATTGTTGCTATATCATGGATAGTGTTGTATAATATAACAGGACACAATATATTGTGGTAAAACATGATACCATATGTTCGGAGGCTGCCATAATGAAAAAGCTATTACCTATACTATTTGTTATTATTATGATGGTAATATCGTCCGGTTGTTCAAAAGCAGATGGGTATTATAGAAATGGGAAAAAATATTTTTCCAACGGTAATTACGAAGAAGCAGCAAAGCATTTCTCATTGGCAATAGAAGGTAATCCCAACCGGGCTGAGTATTATATTGATTATGGAATGGCACTTATTGGGCTTTCAAAATATGATGAAGCCATAGAGCAGTTTAATCGTGTTATCATAGATAAGAATATTGTAATAGTTTTAGGTAATAATAAACGTGCTTTAAGAGGGAAAGGTATTTCATATTTTTATAAGCAGGACTACAGAGAAGCGATAAATCAGTTTGAGGAAGCATTAAGAATAGATGTATTATCAGATTTGGATATGGACATATTGTATTATAAGGGTAAATCACTTATGTATATTGGAGCTTACAAGCAGGCTGCTGAGACATTTACTGATATAATCGAACAGTTTGGAGAGGAAGCACAGGTACTGGCAGACCGTGCATTTACATATCAGAAAACCGGTGAATATCAAAAGGGTTTGGATGATTATGACAGGGCTATTGCCTTAGATACGAAAAATTATGAATATTATATAAGGAAATACTATCTTCTTAAGGATATTGGCAGAGATGCTGATGCCGATGAGGTGTTAAGACAGGCAGCAGAAATTGAGGTAAAAACAAAAGCCGATAAATTTTATCTTGCTAAGATACATTTTTATCAGGGGCTTTATGATCAGGCATTTTCTGAGCTTAGTGAGAGCTTTGCCAACGGATTCGCAGATGCTTATTTCTATATTGGAGAGATCTATTATAACAGGAAGGATTATTCAACTGCAAAGTATTATTATGAGAAATATATTGAAGAAGGAGGAGTTAATGCTCCTGAGGTTTATAATCAGGTTGCTTCTTGCCTGATTAAAATGGAGGAATACGAACAGGCCATACCGTATTTGGAAATCGGAATAGAATATGCACATAGTGATATGATGAGAGTTTTATTGAAAAATGAGATTATTGTATATGAGAAGATGGGAGATTTTAAGAAGGCTTTGGATAAGCTGCAGAGCTATATAGCCTCTTATCCTGAGGATGAGGATGCAAAAAGAGAAAAATCTTTCGTGGTTTCGAGAATATCTAATACAGATAATGACATTAATAATCAGTGAAAGAGGTAAGAATGAAGGAAAACAGAACGAACAGACTATATGATTTGGAGGAACAGGAGGAACGGTTCATTCTAATAGGCGTTTCCCTTTCTGATAATGATGATACAGCAGATTCTTTGGAGGAGTTAAGTGAGCTGGTTGATACAGCAGGAGGACGTACTGTCGGAACTGTAATCCAGAACAGAGAAAAGATTCATTCTGCAACCTATATCGGAAAAGGTAAGATAGAGGAAGTAAGGCAGCTGATTTTAGAAACGGATGCAACCGGTGTGGTTTGTGATGATGAATTGTCGCCCATGCAGCTTAAAAATCTTGAGGATGCCTTACAGACAGTGGTTTTGGACAGAACCATTCTTATTATGGATATTTTTGCGAGAAGGGCAACGACCAAGGAGGGTAAGCTTCAGGTCGAGATGGCACAGCTAAGGTACCGTTCCACAAGGCTGATGGGGCTGGGTAATATCCTGTCCAGACTGGGAGGCGGTATAGGAACAAGAGGTCCCGGAGAGAAGAAGCTGGAGGTTGACCGCCGCCATATCAGGGAGCGTCTGGCACATCTGAAAAGAGAATTAAATGATTTGGAAAAGAACAGAGAGACAGCAAGAAACCTTCGAAGCCGAAGTCATATTCCTGTTATTGCCATTGTCGGTTATACCAATGCCGGAAAATCCACATTACTGAATTATCTTACTGATGCTGGAGTGCTTGAGGAGGATAAGCTGTTTGCAACACTTGATCCTACCACCAGAAGCTATACAATGGACAGTGGTCAGCAGGTGTTATTCACAGATACTGTCGGTTTTATCCGTAAGCTTCCTCACCATCTGGTCAATGCATTCAGAAGTACGCTTGAGGAGGCCAAATATGCAGACATAATTCTTCATGTAGTTGACAGCTCTAATCCGGATGCATATAAACAGATGCATATCGTATATGATACCCTGACTGAGCTTGGAATAAAGGACAAAACAATTATTACTGTATTCAATAAGCAGGATAAGGTCGGGTCGGAGCAGGTTTTGAAGGACTTTAGAGCAGACCATACGATAAAGATTTCAGCCAAGACAGGCATGGGTGTTGACAAGCTGCTGAAGCTCATTGAGAAGGTGCTGATGCAGCAGAAGGTTCTTATTGAAAGTGTATTTTTATATAATGAGGCAGGTAAGATTCAAATTATCCGTAAATACGGTCAGCTGATTGAGGAAGATTACAGAGAAGACGGAATATTTGTCAAGGCTTATGTTTCAAAGGATGTTTACAATAGTTTATTATAATCGAATGCAATAATCAAAAACTGTCGGCATTTTTTTAAAAAACATTATAGGTATTATTAACTATTTTTATACTAGATATTGTGGGTGATTAATAAAATCCTCATATATCTAGTATTTAATTATTGACTTAGTATTTTAATTCTGATAGTATTTAATTGTTGAGACGAGTGAGCAAAATTCTCTTAAAAATGAAATTGAAAAGGGAAGGGAGACTGTTACATATGATGATTAAAGTGCTGAAAAGGGACGGACAGGTTGCTGAATTTAATCTGAAGAAAATCAGTGATGCAATAACTAAGGCATTTATTGCCACAGAAAAGATATATACAGATGAAATTATTGGCTTACTGTCATTACGGGTTACAGCAGATTTTCAGAATAAGGTCAAAGATAATACAATACATGTGGAAGATATTCAGGACAGTGTCGAGCGTGTACTTGAACAGACAGGCTACACGGATGTAGCTAAGGCATATATATTATATCGTAAAAACAGAGAAAAAATTCGAAACATGAAGTCTACAATCCTTGATTACAAAGAGACAATTAACAGCTATGTTAAGGAAGAGGATTGGAGAGTCAAGGAAAACTCCACAGTAACATATTCTGTAGGAGGTTTGATTTTGCATAACTCAGGAAAAGTAACAGCTAATTATTGGCTGTCTGAAATATATGATGAAGAAATAGGAAATGCTCACAGAAACGCAGATATGCATATTCATGATTTATCCATGCTTACCGGCTATTGTGCAGGTTGGTCATTGAAGCAGCTTATCAAAGAGGGCTTAGGCGGTATACCGGGTAAGATTACATCCTCTCCTGCAAGCCATTTATCCACCCTGTGCAACCAGATGGTTAATTTCTTAGGTATTATGCAGAATGAATGGGCCGGGGCACAGGCATTTTCATCCTTTGATACGTATTTGGCTCCCTTTGTAAAAGTAGATAATCTTACTTATAAAGAAGTAAAACAGTGTATACAGTCCTTTGTATATGGAGTTAATACACCAAGCCGTTGGGGAACACAGGCTCCGTTTTCAA
The DNA here is from genome assembly GCA_012837605.1 of Clostridiales bacterium. Taxonomy (GTDB): domain Bacteria; phylum Bacillota; class Clostridia; order Lachnospirales; family Lachnospiraceae; genus Mobilitalea. The sequence goes on from DUQV01000107.1 coordinate 22,187, forward strand.
ATATTACTCTTGACTGGACCGTACCGGAGGATCTGGCTGAGCTGCCTTGCATAGTCGGCGGTAAGGAGAGAGATTTTAAGTATAAGGACTGTAAGAAAGAAATGGATATGATTAATAAGGCCTTTATCGAGATTATGATTGAAGGTGACGCAAACGGCCGAGGCTTCCAATATCCTATACCCACATATTCAATTACCAGAGATTTTGACTGGTCAGATACGGAGAATAACCGTTTACTGTTTGAGATGACGGCAAAATACGGAACACCATATTTCTCCAATTATATTAACAGTGATATGAAGCCCAGTGATGTACGTTCTATGTGCTGCAGATTACGACTTGACCTGCGTGAGCTTAGGAAGAAGAGCGGCGGCTACTTTGGTTCCGGAGAAAGTACAGGTTCAATAGGTGTTGTTACTATTAATATGCCCAGAATTGCATATTTATCTGCAAATGAAGAGGAATTCTTCAGACGTCTTAACAGAATGATGGATATAGCTGCCCGTTCACTGAAGGTGAAAAGGGATGTTATTACAAAGCTGATGAATGAAGGACTCTATCCGTATACAAAACGTTATCTTGGTACATTTGAGAACCATTTCTCAACCATAGGGCTTGTCGGCATGAATGAGGCAGGACTCAATGCCAAGTGGCTGGGCAAGGATATGACCCATAAGGAAACTGTAGATTTTACAATAAAGGTACTTAATCATATGCGTGAACGCTTATCTGACTATCAGGAGCAGTATGGGGATCTGTATAACCTGGAGGCGACTCCTGCAGAATCTACCAGCTATCGTCTTGCAAAGCATGACAGAGAGCGTTATCCGGACATTAAGACAGCGGGTAAACCGGGGGATACACCTTACTACACCAACAGCTCTCATCTCCCTGTAGGCTATACGGAGGATATATTTGAGGCTCTTGATATACAGGATGATCTTCAGACCTTATATACATCCGGAACAGTATTCCACGCATTTCTTGGTGAAAAGCTTCCGGATTGGGAGGCTGCCGCTAAGATGGTAAGGACTATTGCCGAGAATTATAAGCTGCCGTACTATACACTTTCACCGACATATTCCGTATGCAGTACCCATGGATATTTGCAGGGCGAGCATTTTATCTGTCCTGAATGCGGTGAAAAAGCAGAGGTATACAGCCGTATAACAGGGTATTACCGCCCCGTTCAGAACTGGAATGAGGGGAAGGCTCAGGAGTATAAGAACAGAAAGCTTTATGATATCGATAATTCCAGAGAGATGCCTGTAAGTAGCGGTATTAACAGTGAAAGCCAAATCAATTATGAGTATTCTGAGATGAACGACGGATTATACCTGTTTACCACAAGGACATGTCCGAATTGTAATATTGCAAAGGAATATTTGAAGGGTATATCCTATACTTTGGTGGATGCAGAAGAGAATGTGAAGCTGGTACAGGAATATAATATTTTTCAGGCACCAACACTTCTGGAGGTAAGAAACGGGGTAGCCAAGAAACACACTAACATCTCGAATATTAAGAAATTTGTTGATGAACGGTTAGTTGTCCTATAAGATAATGCTTATATAAAATCATACCATCAGTAGAGATATTTCTGTCACTGATGATAAAGGCTTCTATACGAAATGCTTAATAATGGCACACAGATGTGAACCTTACAGCTGTGTGCCTTGTATATTTTGCAGCAGCATTTTTTCTCTTTTGCCTTTTGATAAATGGCAATTAAAGTCTTGCCCTCATAGGTCATGTGAGGTACAATAAATTAAGTATTAAGAAAACCTATTCATAATATAAGTCAATAACTTTGGAGAGAATGGAGGTATAGTGTGAGCTTAGCTGATCAGATATTTATTAACATGTGTAAAGACATATTAGAGAATGGAACCAGCACCGAAGGAGAAAAGGTAAGACCAAAATGGGAAGATGGAACACATGCCTATACCATCAAGAAGTTTGGAGTTGTTAATCGTTATGACTTGTCTAAGGAGTTTCCGGCATTGACGCTGCGAAGACTGGCATTCAAATATTGTATTGATGAAATATTATGGATATGGCAGAAAAAATCCAATAATATAAATGAGCTTAGAAGCCATATATGGGACAGTTGGGCAGATGAGAACGGATCCATCGGTAAAGCTTACGGCTACCAGATGGGTGTTAAGCATAAATATAAAGAGGGAGAAATGGATCAGGTTGACCGGGTCATTTACGATCTGAAAAATAATCCTTTCAGCAGGAGAATGATTACCAATCTTTATGTTCATCAGGATCTTCATGAGATGAACCTGTATCCTTGTGCTTACAGTGTAACTTTTAATGTTACGGAGAGGAAAGACAGCGATAAGCCGGTATTGAATGCAATTCTCAATCAAAGGTCTAATGATGTTCTTGCAGCAAATAATTGGAATGTGTGTCAGTATGCAGTACTCCTCCATATGCTGGCACAGGTCTGCGGCTACCAGGTGGGAGAGCTGGTACATGTAATAGCTGATGCCCATATCTATGACAGACATATTCCGATTGTTAAAGAGCTGATAACCCGTCCTACATATGATGCACCTGAATTCTGTATGAATCCGGATGTTAAAGACTTCTATCAATTTAAGGTAGAGGATTTTGAATTAAAAAATTATAAGCATGGTCCCAAGGTAGAAAACATTCCAATTGCAATTTAAAACATGATAAAGATTAAAACTGGAAAAAGAGGGTGAGATACATGAATATTATTGTAGCTGCAGATATGAACTGGGCAATTGGATATAAGAACAAGCTTTTGGTCAGAATACCGGCAGATCATCGATTCTTTAAAAAAACCACCTTACATAAAGCAGTAATTATGGGAAGGAAGACATTGGAGAGCTTACCCGGAGGACTGCCATTAAAGGATCGGTTAAACGTAATAATTACATCCAATCCCGATTTTGAGGTAAAGGATGCTGTTGTAGTTAACAGTATTGAGAAAGCACTGGAAGCAGTAAAGGATTATGACAGCAATGACGTGTATGTAATCGGTGGTGAAAGCATATACCGCCAGATGCTGCCTTATTGTGATACTGCGTATGTGACGAAGATTGACTATGCTTATAACGCAGATGTATATTTTCCTAATCTGGATGAGATGGAGGATTGGCATGTAACAGAGGTATCAGATGAACAGACTTATCATGACTTGATTTATTTCTTTTATAAATATGAAAGAAAAAATCATTAATAAGCTTGAAAAAACCATTAAAAAGGAATATTATAGATAAAACCACTAATCAGAGCATACGGTTGGCAAAGCTGTTCGTGGGTATATGATTAGCATATGAAGCTCATATATTAGATATTAACATGAAAGAAGGATAAGAAAATGTTGGACATTAAAATTGAATTTAATTCTAATCCAAAGAAATTGCCAGATAAGGATGATCCGTTGAAATTTGGTACAATATTCACAGACCATATGTTTATTATGGATTATACCTTAGGACAAGGCTGGCATGATGCCAGAATAATTCCGTACCAACCCATATGTCTGGATCCTTCTGCCATGGTATTTCACTATGGTCAGGAAATGTTTGAGGGACTAAAGGCATATAAAACAAAGGATGGAAGAATACTGTTATTCCGTCCGGATATGAATGCGAGGCGCACAAACAGAACCTGTAAGATACTATGCATGCCCGAAATTCCTGAGGAGGATTTCGTACAGGCAATTATGGAGCTGGTCAAAATAGATAAGGAGTGGATACCAACAAAGAAGGGTACATCCCTTTATATCAGACCGTTTATTATTGCGACTGATCCGTTTCTTGGTGTAAGACCGTCGAATATGTATAAGTTTATTATCATCCTGTCACCTGTAGGACCTTATTATCCGGAAGGATTGGATCCGGTTAAGATCTGGATTGAGGATACTTATGTCAGGGCTGTCAAGGGAGGTATAGGTGAAGCCAAAGCCGGAGGCAACTATGCAGCATCACTCAGAGCCCAGGTAAAAGCTCATGAAGAAGGATATTCTCAGGTGCTGTGGCTGGATGGTGTTCATAGAAAGTATATAGAAGAAGTCGGTGCGATGAATATATTCTTTAAAATAAATGGAGCAGTTGTTACACCTATGTTAAATGGAAGCATACTTCCAGGTATAACAAGAGATTCCGTTATTAGACTGTGTAAGGACTGGGGATACGAGGTTCAGGAGAGATTAATATCTATTGACGAAGTATATGATGCACATCAAAAGGGATTGCTTGAAGAGGTTTTCGGGACAGGTACGGCAGCAGTTATATCTCCTGTCGGTCATCTCCGTTGGGGAGATCATGTTATGCAGATTAATGATGGCGGTATAGGTAAGTTAAGTCAGAAACTGTATGACAATCTTACCGGGATCCAACTCGGTGATGTTCCGGATATCTATGATTGGACAGTAGAAGTTAAGTAGTACTTGATAAGTTAATTTGTAATAACAGGAAAGGTACGGGTGTTGTAATGAATCATTTATATGCGGAAACAGTAGTGAAAAGAAAAGATACGGCTGCCACTATTGGACTCAGGATATTAATGATCTTTGGGGTATTGATAAGCTTGTTTATGATATTACTTGGTCAGCTATTCAGTTTTTTAGGAATAATTATTATTCTATTAGTGTTTTTCTTCTACCCAAGATTAAACGTGGAATATGAGTATGTATTTGTAGACGGACAGTTGGATTTTGATAAAATCATGGGTAAAGCAAAACGCAAGACTATGCTTCGAATAGACTTTGAGCAGGTTGAAATAATGGCTCCATATAATTCCCATGCTTTAGACAGTTATAATAACATCCAACTGGAGCAGAAGGATTTCTCGTCTTTGAGTAAAGACAGTAAGCCCTATGCTATCATAGTCAGCAAAGATAATAAGAAAATGAAGATACTTTTTGAACCAAGTGAGAAGATGCTTGCAATGATTAAACAAAAGAGTGCTAGGAAAGTTGTCACATATTAAATATAATGAGGCTGTTGCAGGTTTTATAGTTTGCAAAAGCCTTATATTTTTGTTCCTATTAGGATGAGATTTGGTTTTTTTTAATGTTGACAATACTCGGATAATTAGATATACTTTTAAAAATATTTATTGGGAAACTATCCCTGATGCATATGAAATCATTTTACAACAATTAAAGAAAGTGAGGATAATACAATGGCTCAAATCATTGGCGAAGGAATAACATTTGATGATGTGTTGCTGGTGCCTTCCTATTCTGAGGTATTGCCAAGTCAGGTGGATCTGACAACTCAGCTGACAAAAAAAATAAGGCTGAACATACCTTTAATGAGTGCCGGTATGGATACTGTTACCGAGAACCGTATGGCGATTGCTATTGCAAGGCAGGGAGGTATTGGCGTAATTCACAAGAACATGTCAATTGAGGAACAGGCAGAAGAAGTAGATAAGGTGAAGCGTTCGGAGCATGGGGTAATCACAGACCCTTTTTATTTATCTCCTGAGCATACGATACAGGATGCTAATGAACTGATGGCTAAGTATAGAATATCCGGTGTACCTATTACTGTTGGTAAAAAACTGGTTGGTATCATTACTAACCGTGATCTGAAGTTCGAAGAAGATTTTACAAAGAAAATAAAGGAATCTATGACATCAGAGGGATTGATTACGGCAAAGGAAGGGATTACCCTAGAAGAGGCCAAACGAATATTAAGCGCAGCCAGAAAGGAAAAACTTCCCATTGTAGATGACGAAGGAAACCTGAAGGGTTTAATTACAATTAAAGACATTGAAAAACAGATAAAGTATCCTTATTCGGCAAAGGATGAACAGGGCAGACTTCTATGTGCGGCAGCAGTAGGAGTTACAAGCAATATTATGGATCGTGTAGATGCACTTATTAAGGCAAAGGTTGATGCTATAGTTATTGATACAGCTCATGGACATTCGGAGAATGTAATTCGAATCGTCAAAATGGTAAGAGATGCTTATTCAGATATACAAATAATTGCAGGGAATGTAGCGACGGGAGAAGCAACGCTGGAATTGATTAAAGCAGGAGTAGATGCTGTCAAGGTTGGAATAGGTCCCGGTTCAATCTGTACTACCAGAGTTGTTGCGGGTATTGGTGTACCTCAGGTTACTGCAATAATGAATGCTTATGAAGCGGCCAAACCTTATGGTATACCAATTATAGCAGACGGAGGCATAAAATATTCAGGAGATATTACAAAGGCACTGGCAGCCGGAGCTAATGTGTGCATGATGGGAAGTATATTCGCAGGCTGTGATGAAAGTCCGGGTACTTACGAATTGTATCAGGGAAGAAAATATAAGGTTTATCGCGGCATGGGCTCTATCGCAGCAATGGAGAAGGGAAGCAAGGACCGTTATTTCCAGACTGATGCAAAGAAGCTTGTTCCGGAAGGAGTAGAAGGAAGGGTAGCTTACAAAGGTACCGTGGAGGATACGGTATTTCAGTTAATTGGTGGCTTAAGAGCAGGCATGGGCTACTGTGGAGCAGCTGATATAGAGACACTGCAAAGAACAGGCAGATTTGTTAAGATTACAGCGGCATCATTAAGAGAGAGTCATCCTCATGATATTCATATAACAAAGGAAGCACCAAACTACAGCGTAGAAGAGTAAATAAAGTCGGTTTTTCCTGTACATTAAGAAGATTCCAAGGTATGGATAATAACTTCGGTAAATTTAAGCCCGAATGAATATCCATATCTTGGAATTTATTATATTATGTATTGATAATACTTAACCTTTATGTGAACTGTGTTCACATTATGGCAAGACGTAATAATATACTTATATATTTATTGCCTTTTATAATGAAAGAGTTATATCTCTTCCGATAGGAGTATATTTCCTATAGATTACTCCGGCAGCATCCAACATTCTCTTTGAAGCAATAACTGTATCGGTATCGGCATATTTATCACTCTTATAGATTATTTCCTTAATCCCCTTCTGTATGATTGCTTTCGTACATTCATTACATGGAAACAGGGTGATATATATCTTTGCACCTTTCATATTCCCTCCTGTATAATTCAGGATAGCATTAAGCTCCGCATGACATACATATAAATATTTGGTATTCAGAGCGTCTCCTTCCCTGTTCCACGGGAATTCATCATCCGAGCATCCAATAGGCATTCCATTATATCCGACGGAGAGAATTTTATTATCCTTACTGACAATACAAGCACCTACTCTTGTATTAGGGTCCTTGCTGCGCTCTGTTGATAAAAGAGCAATACCCATAAAATATTCATCCCAGTTGATATAGTCTTTTCTTTTCATAAGCCGGACTCCTTATCTTTATTGCAACATCCATTCCTAGGCATATCATTTCCCTAATAATTTCGTCATTATCGGTTGAGGGACCCAAGGTGCAAATAATTTTTGTTTTTCTCATTTTTTTCTCCATTTCCATAATATATAAGCTTATATTTTCACTATCTGACGCTATTATTATTATTTATATTTTAATTCCTCGAATCTTGCGGTATTTTATTCCCGAATGCTTTTTTAAATGCAGATATACTAAATACATAACCAAGCTGCCCAGCAGTATGACTGCTATAATAAGTATAGCACAGTGCAGGAAAAAAGCAGAGGGCAGGATGTTTATCACCGGATCGGTTATAGGATCAAAAAGCCAGTAATCATTATCGAAAAACAATCTATGGAATATCAAAAAGGTAGTGTCAAAATCTATTGACACTAATAATCCTGCAATTACCGGAAGTATTACAGCGGTTATTGATGATACTGCCAGATAATTAAAATCTCTTTTGCGGGATTTATAGATGATTATTGCCGTTGCTGCAATTAATGAAACGGCACTGAGTAAATAAAAATAAATAAAAATTTCCTTTACCTCTTTGAAATGCTGAATGCCTGATGATGATGCTTCCAGCGAGGGGAAGATAAGATCGCCCTTATAAAAGGGAGAAGAGTAATCAATCAATGCATTATAGTTTTCAATAATGATTTCTTTAGGATATCCGGATATTTCGGGTATATTAAGCAGCTTCACATCGAGGTAATATAACGGTCTGAAATTAACAGTAAAAACTACTCCCAAAGATAAGAATAAGATGGTAAATACGAATCCGATGAATAAGTCAGATATTTTAAAGCGTCTTATCCTTCTCATATCCTTCTCCTTCAGTTTATTTTCATAGGAATTATAGTATATTTTCAGGGGCATTGCAACCGCAAACAGACTTTAGTGATAAGCGTATATAATAAGAATGATTAGAAATAATGAATTGTATTTACAAATTAGGTGGGTTAATATTTTATTAGAATATAAAAAGAGGAGTGTTGTCATGAGAGCGTTAATTAGTGTGTCGGATAAAAGCGGAATTGTTGAGCTTGCAAAGGAACTGGTGTCTCTGGGAATTGAGATTATATCTACCGGCGGAACTTATAAAATGTTAAAGGGAGCTGATATACCGGCCGTTGAGGTATCGGAACTGACGGGTTTTCCGGAATGCTTGGACGGGCGTGTAAAGACTCTTCATCCGGTGGTGCATGCAGGATTACTGGCAATCAGAAGCAATCCTTCTCACATGAAACAGCTTGCTGACCTGAATATAGAACCTATTGACTTAGTAATAGTAAACCTCTATCCATTTAAAGCTACTATTCTTAAGGATGGAGTAACAAGAGCCGAGGCAATAGAGAATATTGATATCGGAGGACCTACCATGCTTCGCTCGGCTGCAAAGAATTATCAGGATGTTGCGGTTGTTGTAGATCCAAAGGATTATGAAAAGGTATTGTCTGAGCTTAAGGAATATAAGGAGGTAACCTTAGATACCAAGCTCTATTTGATGCATAAGGTATTTATGCATACATCAGCATATGATGCTCTGATTGCAGAATATCTGAAGAAGGAGCGAAATGATACCTCCTTACCGGATACTTTGACAATGACCTTTGAAAAGGTACAGGACATGAGATATGGTGAGAATCCACACCAGAGTGCCGCATTTTACGGAGAGATAGGCAAGAGGAAAGGTTCTATCAGGGATGCCGTACAACTGAATGGAAAGGATTTATCATTTAATAATATTAACGACACAAACGGTGCCCTTGAGCTGCTCAAGGAATTTAAGGAGCCTACTGTTGTTGCCTGTAAGCATGGAAATCCTTGTGGAGTCGGCAGTGCGGACAATATTAATGATGCTTGGACGAAAGCCTTCGCTGCGGACAAGGTATCAATCTTTGGAGGAATTGTAGTACTAAACCGTGAGGTAACTCTTCAGATTGCTAAAGAGATGAATGATATATTCTTGGAGGTCGTGGTTGCACCTTCATATGAAGAGGAAGCACTTAAACTGCTTCAAACAAAAAAGAACGTCAGAGTACTGCAGCTGGCTGACATAGACAAACCTCATGATGAGAATGCTTACGATCTTAAGAAAGTAAACGGTGGACTTATAGTCCAAACAATAGACAGCAAGCTTCTTGAAGAGAAGGATCTTAAGGTGGTGACAGACCGTGCTCCTTCCGAGAAGGAAATGGAGGATCTGCTCTTTGCATGGAGAGTTGTTAAATTCGTTAAATCTAACGGTATAGCTCTTGCGAAAGACAAGCAGACAGTAGGAATCGGACCGGGGCAGGTCAACAGAGTATGGGCTACTAAGCAGGCAATCGAGCATGCTGCGGAATTAATAAATCCCGATGCAACAAAAGGTGCTGTTCTGGCTTCCGATGCATTCTTCCCCTTTGATGACTGCGTAGAAGCCGCACACCAAGCCGGGATCACAGCCATTATTCAACCGGGCGGCTCCATCAGAGACGCAGATTCCATCAAAAAGTGTAATGAGTACGGAATAGCCATGGTATTTACGGGCATGAGACACTTCAAACATTAGCTTGTTAACAGTGCCTGTCACCATTACGAAAATGTTAACTACATGTAATATTTTTGTAACGGTGACAGGCACCATTACAAAACGGTGTCAGATTGATATCTGACACCGTTTGTTTTGTTACAACCCGCCCTTAAATATGTTTACATATATATAAACAATACATTAAGTATTCGATTATAACTTGGTTACGTTAGCAGCCTGAGGACCTTTCTCGCCTTCGACTACTTCAAATTCAACATGGTCACCTTCTTCAAGTACCTTGAAGCCATCCATAAGTAATGCGGAAAAGTGTACAAACACATCATTTCCTTCCTCGTCGCACAAAAAGCCAAACCCCTTTTTTGCATTAAACCATTTTACGGTTCCCTTTTTCATAAAAAATGCCTCCTAAAACTAAATAAAATAAAATAAATAATATCAATTACCATATTCGGTAATTATAGACTAAACTTATCACATGTCTATTAAAAAGTCAAACCTTCTTTGTTGCTATTTGTAATATTTTATTAATATTTATAATATAATTTGGCTTTCGATATGATGTAATTTTTGAGTATATTAAATGACAAATAAAGCAATATATGTTATTATGAATAAGCAATTATAAGAATAAGATATACTTATAATATTGTATTTCTGAAGCAATGAAATATTTCTATTTTATAACGGAGGAAAATGGATGAAATTAAATACACCTTCTGGCTACCGATTTGTATTTGATGAAAAATTAGAGGATGTAAATGGGTGGGGAGCTTATCTTGTACACATAAAAACCGGTGCGAAGATTGCTCTAATTAAAAATGAGGATACTAATAAGGTGTTCTCTATTGGTTTTAGAACACCTCCAAAAAACAGTACGGGTGTAGCTCACATAATTGAGCATTCGGTACTGTGCGGATCAAAGAATTTTCCGGCAAAGGATCCTTTTATCGAGCTTGCTAAGGGCTCACTTAATACATTCTTAAACGCTATGACTTATGCTGACAGAACCGTATATCCGGTTGCCAGCCAAAATGACAAGGATTTTAAGAATTTAATGCATGTTTATATGGATGCGGTATTATTTCCTAATATTTATACCAGAAAAGAAATATTTCAGCAGGAAGCTTGGCATTATGCTTTGGAGAACCCGGCAGATGAGCTTCATATTAACGGTGTGGTCTATTCGGAGATGAAGGGTGCTTTTTCATCTCCTGAACAGCAGTTGATAAGGCTTAATATGAATACTTTGTATCCGGACACTGCATACGGTGTGGAATCCGGTGGAGATCCGGAGTATATCCCGGAGCTTACTTATGAAGAGTTTTTGGAATTCCATAGAACCTATTATCATCCGTCTAACAGCTATATATATTTGTACGGTGATATTGATTTTGATGAACGGCTTATATGGCTTGACAAAGAATACCTGTCTAAGTTTGATTATTTAAAGGTGGATTCTGAGATAGCAACCCAGAAGAGCTTTGATACTTTTAAGGAGGTTGAAGCTTATTATTCCCTCGGTGAGGAAGATGAGCAAAAGGAAAATACCTATTTTAGCCTTAATACATCTTTGGCAGAAAATAAAACCAAGGAGCTTATACTGGGCTTTCAGATTCTTGAATATGTACTGTTTGAGGCTCCGGGTGCTCCTGTTAAGCAGGCTTTACTGGATGCCGGTATCGGAAAGGATATTCTAAGCCATTTTAGCAGTGATTATCTTCAGCCTTTTCACTCAATAATTGCCAAGAATTCTGACGAAGCCAAGAAGTCGGAATTCATGTCGGTTATCCGCAACACACTGCAAAAGCTGGTCGACGAAGGATTAAATGAAAAATCTCTTCGTGGAGCAATAAATATGTTCGAGTTCAGATACAGAGAGGCTGATTTTGGCAGTATTCCAAAAGGACTGATATATGGTCTAAGAATTTTAAAGAATTGGTTGTATGATGAAAATGACCTTTTCCAGAACTTAAAGGATAACATGCTTTATGACAAACTGAAAGATTATATCGGTACAGGTTTTTATGAACAGCTAATCAGGAAACATCTGCTGGATAATACCCATGCAACTTTAGTTGTATTAAAACCTAAGGCAGGGCTTAATAAGATTCGCGAAAAAAGCATGAAAGAAAAACTGACAGCTTATAAAAGCAGTCTGTCGAATGAAGATATTCAAAAAATAATAGATGAAACTAAGAATTTAAAAATATATCAGGAAACGCCTTCAACAAAGGAGGAAATAGAAACCATACCTTTACTTAACAGGGATGACATAGGTACAAAGCCGCAGCCTCTATACAATGAAGAGAAGATGATAGAGGGCGTTAGGGTAGTGCATCATGAGGTATTTACAAATGAAATCGCCTATATAAGATTGCTTTTCGATGTTAAGGATATACCAAAGGAGCTTCTTCCTTATATGTCTTTGCTGTCGGTTGTATTGGGGTTTGTGGACACGGAAAATTACAGCTATTTGGAATACTCCAATGAGGTAAATCTTAATACTGGCGGTATATATCATAGTGTTACAAGTTTTTCAGTTAAAGGCAGGACTGATGAGTATTTACCCATATATGAAATCGGTACCAAGGTATTGTATAATAAGCTGCCGGAAGCATTCAGATTAATAGAAGAGGTGCTTTACCGTACGAGGCTGGTGGATTATAAACGCATTAAGGAGCTTATTGATGAGATGAAATCTAGGATGCAGATGATATTCCAGTCCTCCGGGCATTCGGTTGCCGCAAACAGAGCCATATCATATTACTCAACACACGGTATGTTTAAGGAGGTTACCCAGGGAATATCCTTCTATAAGTTTTTAGAGGAGCTGACAGCTAATTACGGTCAGATGAAGGATACGGTGATCTCTAAGCTTAAAGAGCTTCTGGATATGGTATTTGTAAAAAGCAAGCTTACAGTGAGCATTACTTCAGATATAGAGGGCTATAATAAATTCTCGAATAATTTTAAGTCGTTTGTTAGAGGTTTGCGTGAAAATACATCAGAAGGACAGTTTGAAGGCTATGACAGGATTCCGCTAAAGCCAAGGTGTTTGAACGAAGGCTTCAAATCAGCCATGCAGGTTCAGTACGTTGCAATGGCAGGTAATTATTTTAAAGCCGGATATGAATATACAGGAGCTTTAAAGGTTCTAAAGACGATTTTAAGCTACGGTTACCTATGGCAGCATGTAAGGGTAATGGGCGGTGCTTATGGATGCATGTGTGGTTTTTCAGGAGTGGATGGTGATGTGTATTTTACATCCTATCGTGACCCCAACCTAAGAAATACGCTTCAGGTATATGAAAACATTCCTGAATTTATTAAAAATTATACAGCGGATGAGCGGGATATTACAAAGAGTATAATTGGAACCATCAGTACTCTGGATATGCCGATGACACCGCAGACAAAAGGCTCTAGGTCTTTAAGCATGCTTCTTTCGGGTGTAACCTATGAGGATCTAATTAAGGAAAGAGAAGACATAATAAATATTACACAGGAGGATATACGTTCTCTGTATAAATTGGTTCAGGCAGTTATTGCTGAAGGCAATATCTGTGTAATAGGAAATGAAAGTAAGATTGAAGAGGACAAAGACCTTTTTACTGAAGTTAAAAGCTTAATGATATAAATTTGCAGCATGATTTGCCGTATAGACGGCAGATGGAGGTATTATGTACGAAAACAAAATAAAATCCGGCTTTGTTACCCTGATTGGCAGACCGAATGTCGGCAAGTCCACATTGATGAACCTTCTGATTGGACAAAAGATTGCTATAACATCCGGCAAACCTCAGACTACGAGAAACAGAATACAAACCGTCTATACGGACGAACGGGGTCAGGTAATATTTTTGGATACTCCGGGTATCCATAAAGCAAAGAATAAGCTGGGTCAATATATGGTCAGCGTAGCTGAAAGAACACTTAAGGAAGTCGATGTTGTGCTTTGGCTTGTTGAACCCGGTACTTTCATAGGAGCGGGCGAAAGGCACATTGCCAAGCAGCTTGCGAAGGTTAAGACACCGGTGATGCTTGTTATAAACAAAACAGATACCGTTAGTAAGAGTGAGATTCTTACGGCTATTGATGCATATAAAGATATTTTGAAATTTGCCGAAATTATTCCGGTGTCTGCACTTAAGGGTGAAAATACCGACAAGCTAATGAATATAATATTTGATTACCTGCCATACGGACCTATGTATTATGACGAGAATACCATAACCGACCAGCCTGAAAGACAGATTGTGGCAGAGTTTATCAGAGAGATGGCATTAAGATTTCTGGATGAGGAAATACCTCATGGTATTGCAGTAATTATAGAACAGATGACAGAACGAAATCACAGCAGGAATGCGGATTCTGCAAATGATGGCAATGCATCCGGTATTATGGATATTCATGCCACCATAATATGTGAGAAGGACAGTCATAAAGGTATAATAATTGGTAAAGGCGGCAGCATGCTAAAAAAAATTGGTTCTCAGGCAAGAAAAGTGATTGAAAATCTCCTTGACTGTCAGGTTAATCTCCAGCTTTGGGTTAAGGTTAAAAAGGATTGGAGAGACAGTGATTTTTTGTTAAAAAATTATGGATATAATATTAGGGATACAAGATAGACAACACAGTACTGATTTATATTTGATGCCGGAATATTTGCTTGGGCTGAGTATAAAAATTCAAATGGGATATTCTAACCAGTTTAGAAAAATACCAGATGGGAAAACTAAAAGATAGATGCAAAACATCTTTCTATCTTTTATAACAGGATGAAGGTAAAATCATTCATTCTGAACGACAAACATATTATCATGGTTAGGGGGCTCATTTATGAAGAATTATGATTATTGGAGAGATTTTATCAAGACAGGAAAGATTGATGACTATCTGAATTATATTGCATGTACAAGGGAAGAGAGTTTTAAGGATTATGGCAGGTCAGTAAACAGTAAAGAGGAAGGTGGATTCAATGCCGGCAGCAATAACCGTGACGGGAATGGTTCTATCAGCCATGCCGGTTGGAGAATATGATAAGCGTTTAGTTATTTTAACCAAGGAGCTTGGGAAAATATCGGCATTTGCTAAAGGCGCCAGAAGACCAAACAGCGCCTTGTTGGCATGCAGTCAGCCGTTTTCTTTCGGACAGTTTTCTATATTTACGGGTAAATCATCATACACTGTTACATCAGCCGATATTTCAAATTATTTTCCTGAGCTTCGTGAGGATATCGAAAGATTATATTATGGTATGTATTTTTGTGAATTTGCAGATTTTATGACCAAGGAAAATAACGATGATAAAGAGATTTTAAAGCTCCTGTACCAAACACTGCGGGCAGTGGCAAAAGGAACCATTGAACTTCCAATTATTCGTCTGGTATTCGAGTTTAAGATAGCGGCATTAAGCGGAGTTGCACCTCAGGTATTTGAATGTGTAAGGTGTGAGAAAACAGACACAAGCTATTCGTTTTCTGTCTTTAGTGGCGGTCTGCTGTGTGAAGACTGCATATCAGATGACAATACAGCTGTCAAGCTCTGCACTTCCTCCGTATATACACTGCAGTACATAATGTCAAAGGATGTGGAAAAACTATATACCTTCAGAGTAAGTAATGAGGTATTAAATGAGCTTGAAAGCTGTGCCGGACGTTATATTAAGCATTATATAGATCACGAATTCAAATCGA
>DUQV01000108.1 GCA_012837605.1 Clostridiales bacterium
AACAATGCGGGTGGCTACAGCTTTGTAAAGAGCGGTGCTAACGGAAGAATTATACGTTATATTTTTAATCAGGAAGATAAACCGGGCAGATATGTTTATCTTCGTGATGATGATTCTGAGGATTACTGGTCAGCTTCCTGGCAGCCGGTTGGAAAACCTTTGGACAAATATCAGAATCAATGCCACCATGGAACGGCTTACACAATTATTAAAGCACAATATTCCGGAATTGAATCCGAGGTGCTTTATTATGTACCGCTTAATAAGACTCACGAGGTATGGAAGGTTACCGTCAGAAATGCAAGTGATAAGACACGTAATATATCAGCATTTGGATTTGTTGAATTTACCAATTGCAGCAACTATGAAATTGATCAGATTGACCTTCAATATTCTCTGTTTATAACTAAGACATATTTTAGGGATAACAATAAGATACTTCAGATGATCAATGAGAACTACTATAAAAATGAGGAAGGAAGCAACGGCAACGAGCGCTTCTTCGGTATCGCCGGAGCAAAGGTTGATTCCTATAATGGGGACAAATCTCATTTCATAGGAAGATATAGAAGTTTTAACAATCCGATTGCTGTGGAGAGAGGCTTCTGTGATAATGAGCTGAATTATAATTCCAACAGTTGTGGAGCATTACATACGAAGATGACCTTAGAACCCGGCGAGAGTAAGGAGTTTGTACTTCTTTTAGGAAGAAAGAATGATAAGGAGTCCAGAGAAATCATCAATTCATACGCCGACCTAAGTGTGGTTGCAAAGGAATTGGCAGAGCTAAAGAACTATTGGCACAGCAAGCTGGCTAATTTTCAGGTATGTACTCCTGACGATAAATTCAATGCAATGATAAACACTTGGAATGCTTACCAGTGCTTTATTACATTTACATGGTCAAGAGCGGCATCATATTTTTATGCGGGGCTTAGAAATGGGTATGGTTACCGCGATACTGTTCAGGATACACAGGGCATAATCCATTTGGATCCCGAGATGGCTAGGGAAAAGCTTATATTTATGCTGTCAGCTCAGGTAGATAATGGCGGCGGGCTTCCGCTTGTCAAGTTCAACCATAATGCCGGTCATGAGGATACACCTGACGATGATTCATATGTGAGAGCTACCGGACATCCGGCTTACCGTGCGGATGATGCACTTTGGCTGTTCCCAACAGTGTTTAAATATATGGCAGAGACCGGTGACAAGGAATTCTTAGATTTGGTAATACCATATGCGAATAAGGATGAGGGTGATGTATACGATCACTTAAAGAGAGCCATCAATTTCTCAATGGAGCGCTTAAGTGCCCACAAGATGCCTGCAGGTCTTCATGCAGACTGGAATGACTGCTTAAGGCTTGGCAAGAAGGGTGAGTCAACATTTGTGGCGATGCAGCTTTATTATGCAATGTCCATAATCCGCAATTTTGCTGTTGACAGGAATGATACGGAATATATTGCTTATATAGATAAGGTCCAAAAAGAATTAAAGGATACCCTGAATGAAAACTGCTGGGAGGATGACCGTTTCATTCGAGGATTTATGGAGAGCGGTCAGGTTATCGGTTCCAAGAATGATCCTGAAGCGAGCATGTGGTTAAATCCCCAATCCTGGGCAGTCATCAGCGGACTTGCAACCAAGGATCAGGCTGAAAAGGCTTTGGAGAGTGTTTATAGAGAGCTTAATACCAAATACGGAGTTAAAGTCATGGCTCCATCCTATGTGGATCATGCTTTTAAGGGTGCATTGGCACTTCTGTTCAATCCGGGAACCAAGGAAAACGGAAGTATATTCTCTCAGCCTCAGGGATGGATTATTCTAGCCGAAGCATTAATGGGACACGGTAACCGAGCTTATGAGTATTTTAAAGAGACCAGTCCGGCATGGCAGAATGATAATGCAGAAGTCCGTGTGATTGAGCCTTATGCACATGGTCAGTTTACAGAGGGTGACGAGAGTCCTAACCATGGAAGATCACATACTCATTGGCTCACAGGCACCGCAACCACAGTTATGGTGGGATGTGTGGAAGGTATCTTGGGTATGAGACCGGACCTTAACGGAATCAGGATTGCTCCGAGTATTTCGAGTGAGTGGAAGGAAGTAACGATTGAAAAAACCTTCCGCGGCAAGAAGCTCAACATCACGATTCAGAATCCGAACGGTGCAGAGAGCGGATTCAGAGAGTTCTATGTAAACGGTGAGAGATATGATGATAATTACCTGCCTGAATCGAAGATGAAGGATGTAAATGATGTTTTGTTGGTGATGTAGATATTGCGACTTACAGGCTGTGACGGAAGCCCATACTAAAAATTATTATTTATAGTAAATTTTTACTTGAGATTATGACACGAATGTCATAGAAATATGACATTCGTGTCATATTTCTATGTATTAAGACGTAACCCAATTATATTATAGTACTCTATATGCACTCAGTACATTACGAATACGAATTATATATTCGCAGATATTTGTTCGCATAAGGCTTACCTTGTCACGGATAGGCAGAATGGAGATATTAAGTATTAATTGATAACAAAAATAAGTATAAAATGTAATTGACTGGAACAATTTATTGTATTACAATACGAACGAATATATATTAATTCATTCAATCCT
>DUQV01000109.1 GCA_012837605.1 Clostridiales bacterium
GCGGTATTGATTTTATCACTCACTTTGATACTGAGGACTATGCTGTAAAACTGGCAGCGGTTGTCAGGGATTTTGATCCTATGTTATATATGGATTTTAAAGAAGCAAAAAGAATGGACCGTTTTTCCCAATTTGCAGTGGCTGCCTCAGCTCAGGCTATTCAGGATTCGGGAATTGACTTGGAAAGTATAGATAAGGACAGATTTGGTGTTGTAGTAGGGTCAGGAATAGGTGCTCTTGCATGCATTGAAAAGGAAGCAAAAACCCTGATGGAAAAGGGACCAAAAAGAGTGCATCCCTTATTCATTCCAATGACAATAACCAACATGGCTGCCGGTAATATTGCAATAAAATTTGGGGCAAGGGGTATATGTACCAATGTGGTAACCGCCTGTGCTACCGGTACTAACTGTATAGGCGACGCATTCAGAAATATTAAGCATGGATATGCTGATTTAATACTGGCAGGAGGTACGGAAGCATCTGTTACACCGCTGGGAGTATCGGGATTTAGTGCTCTTACCGCACTATCGGTCAGTCAGGACCCTAAACGGGCTTCAATTCCTTTTGATAAGGACAGGAATGGATTTGTCATGGGTGAAGGAGCCGGCATCTTATTGCTGGAAGAGTATGAACATGCTAAAAACCGCGGTGCTAAGATATATGCAGAGATTGTAGGATATGGAGCAACCGGTGATGCTTATCATATTACATCACCATCTCCGGACGGATATGGCGGAGCAATGTCTATGAAGAATGCCATGAAGGAAGCAGGAATAACACCAAAAGAGATTTCATATGTTAATGCACACGGTACAAGCACACCAATAAATGACAGGCTGGAGACTTTAGCCATGAAGGCTGCTTTCGGTGATGAGGCATACAATATTCCTGTAAGCTCCACAAAATCCATGATAGGACATCTTCTTGGAGCAGCAGGAGCAGTCGAAGCAGTAGTCTGTGTAAAAGCGATAGATGAAGGATTTATTCCTGCAACTATAGGACTGCTTGAGACTGATGAGGAATGTGACCTGGATTATGTGCCGAATGTCGGCAGGAGGGCGGATTTATCCTATGTAATGAGTAACAATTTAGGCTTTGGAGGTCATAATGCAAGTTTAATCTTTAAGAAGATGGAGGAATAGCCATGGAGTATAACGAAATAATCAGCCTTATGCAAGAGATGATAAAGATAGGACTTACAAGGATAAAAATTGAGAAGGATAATTTTAAGCTCGTGCTGGAAAAGAGCAGTTATATCAACAGCAGTGACATTGCCGCACCTGTACCTGATACCTGTCGGAATGCCAATGTGTATGCAGGACCGGTTAATACATCTTTGCAGGAATCGGACAGTGTCAGGTCAAAGGATGATACGTCAGGAGATTCTGCAGATAAGGGTGTTTCCGGAATGAAGAAGATCCTGTCTCCTATGGTCGGAACATTTTATGCACAACCGGCACCTGATAAGCCGCCTTATGTAAGTGTGGGGGATATGGTCAAAAAAGGACAGACAGTCTGTATCATTGAAGCTATGAAGCTCATGAATGAAATAGAAAGTGAAGTTGAAGGCAAGATTATAGAATGTTTGGTAGAAAACGAAGAAATGGTGGAATTTGGTCAGCCGCTGTTTCTTGTAGAGTAAAATGTGGAGTTATATTAACGGTATATTACCTATGAGATGGTGATGCACAGTATAATTGTTAACAGAATGGTAAGAGGAAAAGCATCCATAGTTTTAAAACAGTAAGAGGATAAAGTAAATATTATTGTTATAAACAGTAAAAGGATAAAGTAAATATAATGGTTTTAAACAGAAAGAAGATAAAGGACATGAGTTAAAATATGGTAAAAAATAGTTGATATTATGTTAGAAAGGGATTATCATGTTAAATGTAGATGAAATTCAAAAAATTATACCTCATCGACCTCCGTTTCTTTTGATTGACCATATAGATCATTTGGAGCCGGGTATCTACGGTATAGGAAGAAAATGCGTTACTATGAATGAGCCTTATTTTGTCGGGCATTTTCCGGGGAAAGCTGTAATGCCGGGTGTTATAATATTGGAAGCCCTTGCCCAGACAGGGGCGGTAGTGATGCTTTCTGAAGAGAAGAATGCAGGGAAAATCATTTATTTTGGAGGAATGGATAAAGTTAAGTTCAGACGGCAGGTTGTACCCGGGGATGTTTTAATATTGGATGTTAAAATAATTAAAAATAAGGGCAGCTTTGGCGTTGGCAGTGCGACAGCTTATGTTAAAGATGAGGTGGCTGTGGAGGCAGTATTTACATTTGCAATCGGGGATTGATGTATTATGGGTATATAGCTGTGCATTTATTAGTATAAATTGCGAAGAATAAGGAGAATCAAATGTTTCATAAAATATTGATTGCAAATCGCGGAGAAATTGCTGTGCGTATTATTCGTGCATGCAAGGAGATGGGAATTGAGACAGTAGCGGTTTATTCCGAGGCAGATAGAGAAGCTTTACATGTTCTTATGGCAGATGAGGCGGTATGTATCGGTCCTTATAAATCAAAGGACAGCTATTTGAATATGCAAAACATCATAAGTGCCACTGTTCTTACCGGTGCTACGGCGATTCATCCCGGTTTTGGATTCCTTGCGGAGAACAGCTCATTTGCCAGAATGTGCGAGGACTGCAACATAGCATTTATCGGACCAAGTGCAGATACGATCGAGCTTCTGGGTAGCAAAGCCAAAGCTAGGGAAACCATGCAAAAATCAGGTATACCCGTGGTACCGGGCTCAGAAGGTGAGATAAAAAGCATCAAGGATGCCAAAGCATTGGCTGATAAGATCGGTTATCCGGTTATGATAAAAGCCTGTGCAGGTGGGGGCGGAAAAGGTATGCGTGCGGTATATTCAGCCTGCGACTTGGAGAATGCTGTTATTTCTGCCAAGAATGAAGCAAAAGCGGCATTCGGTGATGATCAGGTATATATGGAGAAGCTGATAATCAACCCTAAGCACGTCGAGGTTCAGATTCTTGCGGATAAGCACGGTAACGTAATACATCTTGGCGAAAGAGACTGCTCGGTACAGAGAAGGAATCAGAAGCTCATGGAGGAATCACCCTGTGCCGTTATCAGCAAAGAGCTGCGAAACAAGATGGGAAATGCTGCGGTAAAAGCTGCAAAAGCAACGGGATATGTGAATGCAGGAACCATTGAGTTCTTGCTTGACAGTCAGAATAATTTTTATTTTATGGAGATGAATACAAGAATTCAGGTGGAGCATCCTGTTACGGAGATGGTTACCGGAATTGATATGATAAAGGAACAGATAAGAATAGCCGCCGGGGAAAAGCTGCCTTATCGTCAGAGGGATATTGAATTTCGAGGGCATGCTATTGAATGCCGAATAAACGCTGAAGACCCGGGAAGAGGATTTCTTCCTTCACCGGGCTTCGTGGAGAACGTGTTATTTCCCGGAGGCTTTGGTGTCCGTGTAGACAGTGCTCTATACCCCGGTTATGTGGTACCGCCCTGCTATGATTCTATGATAGCCAAAGTTATAGTTCATGGCAAAGACAGAGAAGAAGCGATCAGCCGGATGAAGAGGTCTCTTTCTGAACTTGTTATTGACGGAGTTGAAACGAATATTGATTTTTTGTATAATCTTTTAGAACATAATGAAATCTTGTCAGGGCGATATGATACAGGTATAATCGAGGGATTGATGAACAATGAGTAGGAATTTGTTTAAAACAAAAAAATACGCAACTTCTAAGGTTTATCGCTCCAGACCTTCGGAGCTTAAAGGAACCGAAGAAGAAAAGCCCATAGTACCTCAGGGTATCATGACAAAATGTCCTAATTGCGGCAGCGTTATATATACGAAGCTTCTTATGAAGAACCGAAAGATATGTGAATGCGGATACTATTTCAAAATATCTGCATATGAGAGACTGGCAATGATTCTGGATGAGGACAGCTTTATTGAAACGGATCATCAGTTAACTACCAGAGACCCGCTTAATTTTCCGGGATACGCAGATAAGCTTGTAAAGACACAGACTGAGACGGGTCTTATAGACGGTCTTGTAACCGGAAAAGGAACAATATTTGGCATGCCCACCTATATAGGGGTCATGGATGCTTCTTTTTTTATGGGCAGTATGGGGACTGCAATCGGTGAGAAGCTGACGAGAATGTTTGAAAAGGCCACTGATGAGAGGTTACCCGTGATAATATATACTGCATCCGGAGGTGCCAGAATGCAGGAGGGTATATTCTCCTTAATGCAGATGGCTAAGGTAAGCGCAGCTGCTGCAAAACATAGTGATGCAGGACTTTTATATATTACCGTACTCACGAATCCCACTACCGGCGGTGTTACTGCCAGTTTTGCCATGCTTGGTGATATAATCTTGGCTGAGCCGGGAGCTTTAATCGGTTTTGCGGGACCCAGAGTCATAGAGCAGACTATAGGACAGAAGCTTCCTGAGGGTTTTCAGAGATCGGAATTTTTACTGGAGCATGGTTTTGTTGATAAGATTGTAACCAGAGATAAGCAGAAAGATACTTTGGGATTGCTGCTCAAGCTCCATAATAAAGAGGCCAAACAGCTCTCATCAGCATCACTAATGACTGAGCCCAAACCGGATTCGGAAGATAATGCAGATGAGGATTAGTGTTTTAGTCGCCGACAGAAGCGGAATGAGGGGATATGATGGAATTAACACCATGGGAAAAGGTAAAATTAGCGAGAATGCCAATAAGACCTACCGGTCTTGACTATATTGAATTGATATTTGAAGAATTTATAGAGCTTCATGGAGACAGGCTGTACAGCGAGGATAGGGCTATAGTGGGAGGATCTGCGTTTTTTGACAAAACTCCTGTAACAATTATAGCTCAGCAGAAAGGACGCAACACCAAGGAGAATATAGCAAGAAATTTCTCCATGCCTCATCCTGAGGGATACCGTAAGGCTCTGCGGTTAATGAAGCAGGCGGAGAAATTTCACCGACCTGTTATATGCTTTATCGATACACCGGGTGCTTTCTGCGGTATAGGTGCGGAAGAGCGGGGGCAGGGAGAAGCCATTGCCACTAACTTGGCTCAAATGATGATGCTTAGAACCCCTATAATATCAGTTATAATATCAGAGGGCGGAAGCGGAGGTGCTTTAGCTCTTGGCGTTGCTGACAGGGTATATATGCTGGAGCATGCCATATATTCGATTCTTTCACCTGAGGGCTTTGCCAGTATCTTATATAAAGATGCTTCCAAGGCTGAAGCCGCTGCAAACGACATGAAGCTGACTGCCCAGGATTTACTGCAGTTTGGAGTAATCGACGGTATTATAAGCGAACCTCCGGGTGGCGCACATACGGATTATGATTTTATAATGAGACAGGTAAGAGATATCATCAGAACAGATTTAAAAGAACTAATGTCTATGCCTGTTGATGAGATGCTGGAAAAGCGCTATATGAAGTTCAGAAAATTTTCGTAGTGTGTAATGGTGACAGGCACCATTAAGAAAATATTACATGTTGTTAACATTTTTGTAATGGTGACAGGCACCATTACAAGGCACCACTACAAATGTAGACCATGCTGCTTGTGAAGGTACCTCCCGATTTATCTATATAATCCCTGTATTCATCATAATTGATGTAATATTTTTTGCCCCATGAGGAAATACGCAGTAGTATTTTTTCGCCGGGAGAATTTTTTTCTACATTTCTATATATTCCGGCTACAGTCACATAGTGGCTGTGTATTTTATTTTTAACCGTATGGTAGCAGTATAGGTCGGGAGCGGGCAGAAGGATTTTATCATCTGCATTATTAGTCTGGTTGTCTACAGATTCCCGCACATAGAAGCTTATTCCGTCATTTTTCCATAGTAGTGGGGTGTTTGGACCGATTGAGAGAATGACAGGGATATCTCCTGACAGCATTTCCTCGATATGCTCCAGCATATCATAATATGTCAGTGTTAGCTTCCATCTTGCACGAAGGTTAAATCGGTATGTTCTTGCGTATGAATTGAAAGCGTAAGCAATTCTCGGACCAAGAACTGCGATATATCTCTTGGTTTTCGTATAATAGGTATTAATTTTTCTTATATAGGACATGTAATCCAAATAATAAGCCGAATCGGTTCCTTGAAGAACGGATTCGGTTACGCCGGTTCGATATGAGGCGGACTTAATTGCAAGGTACAGAAATAAATCTGCAGTGGCAATCGTGCCGCAGCCGTAATGGTGTATGATGTAATCCTTGCTTTTTTTATTATTATCAGGAAACCACATTTGGCTTCCGCCATAATATACAGTAGAATCTTTTAGAATTGGCACATAACCCGAATCTGCCAACTCTATTTTTGATTTTTCATAGTATAGCATATACTCACCAAAAGCTTTTATTACAGTATATGCCAATACAAAGCACAGGTTCATAGTGAAATAAATACTCCCGTCATGGCATGAACGGTATGACGAGAGCGTTAAGTTTGTAATAGTGCCTGTCACCATTACAGATATATTAACAACATGCAATATTTTTGTAACATATACGTAATGGTACCTGTCACCATTACAGTCACCATTACATCACGAAAGTTCTGCAATTTCTGCCAATCTATCGGTTATGGGAAGGTGCTGGGTGCATAATTCTTCACATTGACCGCACCGGATACATTCGGCTGCTTTGGAGATAGGAATGTTCCAGTGATATTTGATGCGATCGGCCATGTCGTGACCGAGAAGCTTTGAGTTGTATGCGTCCATATATTTTGGAATATCAATATCCACAGGACAGTGGTCGCAATATGCACATCCGGTACACAGGTTATTAAGTGCAATTCCTTTTTGTTCATATTCTTCATAGATTTCTGCAGCAGAAAGCTCCTTAAGGTTCTCTACAGCCTTAACAGCATCATCCACATGCTCTTTTGTCGTAAAGCCTGCCAAGGCAACGGTTATTTCTTTGTGTGATGCCACAAATCTGAGAGCTGCTTGGGCTACGGTAAGGTCGGTGCCCTCTGTAAGATATGAAAACGTATCGGGATTATCGGGAATAAGTCCTCCTCCCAGAGGATTCATAACTGCAATACCCATTCCTTTATTTGCGGCGGCAGTTATTCCTGCCTGGCGAAAACGGTAATTAAGTGCATTATAGCCAACAAGCATTCCGTCGAATAATCCGGTATCTACAACCTTTTCCAAGTCATTTCCCTGCATATGAGAGGATACTGTAATATGACGGATCAGTCCGTCGGATTTAGCCTTCTCGAAATGCTTATATAATAAATCATAATGCTTCTTAAAGGATTCCATATCAAGCATGCACCACAAATAATAGAAATCCAGATAATCAACCTTAAGCCGTTCCAATGATTTCTCAAGCCTTCGTCTGAAAGCATTAGCTGAAGACTTATTATCCAATGTACCCAGATTGACCTTCGAGGATATGTAATAGCTGTCTCTTTTTAGCTGCGACAAAGCCATTCCGGTTATTATTTCACTTTTATCCTGACAGTAAAAAGGTGCACTGTCAAAAAAATTAATCCCCTTCTCGTGGGCGTACAAGACCACTTCGGCACATTTATCAAGGTTTCCCGCACTAATGTCATCATCATTGTATCTCATGGTTCCCATGCCAACAGCACTTACTCTCATATCAGTATTTCCATATTTCTTATAAAACATAAAATACCTCCTAATAATATGCGACAACTTTATTATGTGAAGTGTCAGCATCAAATTCAATTATACCCCGGCATACCTGCAGGAAAAAAGCTTTTGTCATGCTATGTAGTATAGCATATGATGATATTTTCTACAATGTACGATACTCTATTATTCATGAAAATTATTAAGTAAGCTAATTGTAATTTTAAATTCTACCCTTTTTTCAAAAGGTGCGGACGTTTTCTTGGACTCAACTTACCAGTCCCAGACAACGTCTGTACTGCAATGGGCTCATCGCCCCAAGTGAAATTTTATATTATCAATTTGCTTATGAAAAAATTGCTAATTATTCCTGCAATATATATATAAAAACTAGGATTATATTCAGTACCAAAATTAGCTACAATATATAAAAAGTAAGAAAATATGATCCGTTGCATTAAAATATGACAGATTGGAGGAATGACTTTGAACAATAAAATGTGGTATACATCCCCGGCATCTGATTGGATTAATGGGCTTCCAATCGGCACCGGAAGACTGGCAGGAATGGTTCTTGGCGGTATAGAAGAAGAAAGAATAGCACTAAATCATGAATGGCTCAATGTGGGACAGAACAGAGACAGAACGAATGAGGACAGAAGTGAATATCTGCCAAAAGTCAGAGAGCTGTTAATTGAGGAGAAGTATGAAGAGGCTACACTTCTGGCAAATGAGGCTTGGGGAGGCAGTGGAGGCATAAGCGGCCGTCCTACCGGAGAGGATTCATACCAACCTGCAGGTGATTTAAGATTTTCTCTTGACCACGGCAAAGTCAGCAATTACAGAAGGGAATTGGATTTGGAACGTGCCCGGGTTAAGATTACATATGAAACCGAAGGAAAGCTCATATCCAGGACCGTAATAGGTCATCTTATTGAGGACTGTATAATTGTTCGTATATATGCAAATGAAGAAACAATAAGCGGTAACTTCCGACTTGTCAGAGAAGATGATCCCAGATGTGATATATTATATGATATTGGAAATGCAACAATAATAATGCATGGTGCATTTCATAAGGGTATGAAATTCTGTGTAAAGACAGATCTTAAGATAAGGGAAGGAAAGATTACTGCTGTTGGCAAAAACATGCTAAGAGTCGAAAATGCCAAAGAAATATTAGTATTTATAAATATAGGCACAGATGCGAAAGGAGAACTCCCTATTGAAGAATGCAGAAGGCGTTCAATTCCCGCAAAGCCCTGGGAGAGGCTATATAGGGAGAATATTGCGGAGCATGAGAAGAATTATGGCAGGCTGAACCTTACAGTAAACGCAGATGAGCCGAATATTCCTACTGATGAGCGTATTAAAGCATACAAAGAGGGAAGTAATGATGTAACCCTACCTTTATTGTACTTTAATTTTGGAAGGTATCTGCTGTGTGCAACTTCAGCTAACGGAGAATTGCCGGCGAATCTGCAGGGTAAATGGAATCAGGATTTGATGCCGGCTTGGGATTGCGATTATCATCTTGACATAAATCTGCAGATGAATTATTGGCCGGCAGAAAGCGGGCATCTTCAGGATTATACGAATGCATTATTTACGTATA
>DUQV01000110.1 GCA_012837605.1 Clostridiales bacterium
GGAGGAACACTTAATATTCCCGGTTCGATAGTCGGAGCATATACCATACAGACACTGACATCGATGCTGACAACACTTAATGTCAATACGAATGCCGTACCGGTCTTTAAGGCTGTAATTATCATTATACTGGTTGCTATTCAGACACCGGCAGTTAAGAGTATCTTTGGTAAAAAAGTTATGCCGGTAAAATTGGCAGTCAGTGAAGGAAAGGAGAGTGCATAGAATGTTTAAACGTAAAGAGTCTCCTTCAGATACAGCTTTCCTGCTGGCAATAACAATAACCATGTTTATCGTAATATATGCATTATCAATAATATTCCTCGGAGACAAGGGCTTTAACAAGATTCAGATGTTCTTTAATCTTCTGAATGAGAATGCTGCATTAATAGTAATAGCCTGCGGTCTTTCTGTTGTAATGATAACAGGAAGCATAGACATATCCGTAGGCGGTTCGACTGCACTTATCTGTACGTCCTGTATAGTATGTCTCAACAATTACGGTTTTAACTTCTACAGTGCGCTTATTCTGGCTCTTGCAATAGGTCTTGCATTTGGTGCATTTCAGGGATTTCTTATAGCATATATGCAGATGCAGCCATTTATCGTTACTCTGGCCGGTATGTTTCTGGGAAGAGGGTTGGTTGCCCTGATAGAAGTAAACCAGATACAGGTACATAATGAGGGATTTGAGAAGCTGTCAGGTGCCAGAATTCAGATACCCTTCCTGGGAGACATTAATAAAAAGGGAGTTTTTATTCAATCAAAACTGGAATATGGTGTTGTTGTAGCAATAATTGTAGTATTTGTAATGTATTGGCTGCTTAAGAAAACCAGTCTTGGACGAAGCTTCTATGCTGTGGGAGGAAATTCTCAAAGTGCCCTGATGCTTGGAATAAATGTTAAGAGAACCAGATTTTTTGCACATCTGCTTTGCGGCTTACTTGCGGGTATCGGAGGCTTCCTATATCTGTTTCATACCCGTTCCGGCTCGGTTCAGCAAGCCACAGGACTGGAGATGGATGCTATAGCGGCATCCATCATAGGAGGAACACTGCTTACAGGCGGTGTGGGTAACATCTTCGGTACTTTGTTTGGTGTATTGGCAAGCGGAATAGTACTGCTGATCGTAACCGCAATAGGCAGTCAGGATCCATGGTGGCCGCAGATAACACGTGCTGCAATGCTCTGTTTCTTTATTGTACTTCAGAGCATTATATGTACCCGTAAGAAAACACAGTAGTATATTGTTAGTATTTGTACATCATATAAGATAAAGGAAAGGCGGCTTAATAAGCTGCCTTTTTTTCTGTATGTCAATCTGCTAAGAAAAATTGAACGTAAATTTATTTATAATTTCAAATAAAACGTATTATTAAAAATTATAAAATATTAAAAATTTATATTGACATTATTAGTAGGGTTATGACTATAATTGGATTATAAAAATATGTTGGAAACAACATATAATTTGGTGGAAAATATATTTTGTTAATAGAAAACATATAAATTTAAGGGAATTATGTTTTTCTAAAAAACAAACGTTAAGGAGAAAATCAAATGGGGGGATTAGAAAGGGAGTATATCTCTCTTCCGGAATGGGAACATAGAATCTATGTGAATCATATGCGAAGTTTCGACTTGGAGTTTGAGTTATCAAAATTGAATAAGTACTGCTCTGAAGTAGAAGATATATTGCAGGATGTAGGACTAGGAACAGGGTTTTACAGCAGAAAAGAAGAAATCTATGAAATAAAGGA
>DUQV01000111.1 GCA_012837605.1 Clostridiales bacterium
GAAGCCCTACGGATTGTTCTTGACGAACTGGATTCCAAGAACTTCTACGCGGTTAATATTGATTACCTGCCCGACTTGCACAAATAATCCTATACGCTTCTGCAGAAAACATTATAAAACATATAACAACTCAGACTAACAGAAACCAATCAATTCCTTACTCTTAATTTTTGACCCCATCACAAGGGAAAGCCGGTGAAGCAAACACTGGCTTTTTTATTTCAGTGATTTATATTTATATTAAAAGAAATTTTAATAAGAAAGCTAAAATATTAGTGTTATTAAAAAAAACATGCAAAAATTTTAATAACGATTGTAAAAGATATAGTTATACCTAAAAGATTAAACCATATCGACTTTTTATTTAAAACAAACTATATTAAAAGAAATTTTAATAGGAAAGCTAAAATGTTTGTGTTATTAAAAAAAACATGATAAAATTTTAATAACGGATGACCAAAGCATAATTTAATATAAATTATGATAATAATAAAGGAGGGGAAACATGAACTCGAATAGGGCTGGTTATTTCATGAAACAACCTTCAGGCTATTTTGCATTTATACCAAACCCATTGCCACCCGAACCTCCAATCCATATTGATGATGAAATGTTCAAGTTATTATCTGATGCGGATAGAAAACTCGGTAGGTTAGATGGCATAACCCAAATTTTACCTAACCCTGAACTTTTTGTTGCCATGTACGTTCAAAAAGAAGCCGTGTTAAGTTCACAAATAGAAGGGACACAAGCATCGCTTATTGATATTCTTGGTCAAAAAGAAGGGGATCATGAAAAAAATAAACATATTGATGAAGTAGTCAACTATGTCCATGCAATGAAGTATGGACTTGATCGTTTATCAAGTCTGCCTTTATGCTTACGTTTAATTAAAGAAATTCACAAAAAATTATTAAAAGATGTACGGGGAAGCAGTAAAAATCCAGGTGAATTTCGTAGCACGCAGAACTGGATTGGACCTGCAGGTTGTGACTTATTAGATGCTACATTCGTTCCGCCGCCTGTTCCGGAGATGAAGAATGCACTTGGGCAACTGGAGATATTTCTTAATGAAGAGGACAATATACCATCCTTAATAAAAATTGGTCTGATACATGCACAATTTGAAACTATTCATCCTTTTTTAGATGGCAATGGAAGAATTGGACGCTTACTTATAACATTTTGGCTTTGCCGACAGGAAATTCTCTCTCAACCTTTACTTTATTTAAGTTATTATTTTAAGCAGAATCGCCTTGAATATTATGACCGGCTTATGGCTGTAAGAACAAAGGGAGATTGGGAGGGATGGCTCAAATTCTTTTTAAAGGGAATTGCACAAGTATCAGATGAAGCTATAAACTCTGCCAAGGAAATAATCAAATTACGTGAGGAATATACTAAAATTGTACATCAGAAGAATAAAACAAACTATCAGAAATTACTTGATATTTTATTTGAACATCCTATTCTTACTGTACCAAAAGCAGGTGAGTTGCTAAAGGTGACATACCCTACTGCAAATACGATTATTACCGATTTTTGCAAATGGGGCATCCTTATACCACATTATCCTGAAAAAGCAAGAAATCAGATATACTTTTTTCATAAATATCTGGATATACTGCAGAGAGGAACCGAACTCTAAACAAACGTTATATAATAGCCTATACAAATAACAGGGGACTGTCATATTATATATGGGGAGTATGACAGTCCCTGTTATTTGTATATTAATAGAGGGGAGGAGAAAAATCTGTTAGCTTTCCATCTGCGAAAGCTTATCAACACGTCTTCTGAAATCTTCATCGGTAGAAAATTCGGCTTTTAGGAATATATCTATGAGCTCTATTGCTACAGAATGTCCGATTATCTGATTTCCCAGACACATAACCTGGACATTGTCATGCTCGACACACTGATGTGCCGAATAGATGTCATGGCAGACAGATGCTCTGATTCCTTTTACTTTGTTACAGGCAATGGCTGCTCCTACACCGGTTCCGCAAAACATTATGCCGCGTTCGCATTCACCGCTTAGTATCGCTCCTGTTACAAGCTTTGCAACATCGGGAAAATCCACAGGATTCGGGTCATAGCTGCCAAAATCCACTACTTCATGACCTAATGCTCTGATTTGGTCAAGCAGTTTAACCTTTAATTCATAGCCTGCATGGTCACTGCCAACTGCTATTTTCATTATACACCTCCGATTTAGTGATGGTATGTTCTGCTACATATGGGAACCGCCGGATACGACTATACATTCACCGGTGACAAAACTGGAATCATCTGAGCTTAAGAATGATACTACAGATGCAATTTCACTTGGCTCTCCAAGACGATTCGCAGGTATTGCCGCAATAAATTTTGCCATTACGTTTTCCGGAACTGCCTGAAGCATCTCGGTATTTATATAGCTTGGAGCTATAGCATTTACTGTACAGTTATTTCTGGCAAGCTCTTTAGCAAGACATTTTGTAAACCCAATAACTGCAGCCTTGGATGCACCATAATTTGTTTGTCCGATATTTCCAAAGGCTGACACAGATGCAAGGTTAACAATCTTACCGTACTTTTGTTCTCTCATACTAGGTACTACAGCTTTACAGCAATTATAAACACCATTGACATTAACATCTATAACAGTATTCCATTGCTCATCAGTCATTTTATGAAACATGGCATCTCGGGTAACGCCTGCATTGTTAACAAGTATATCTATTCTGCCAAATTGCTTGAGTATGCTTTCGAAGACAGATGCAACTTCCTCTTTAGAAGCTACGTTACATTTGAAACCAAAAGCTCTTTTTCCGCTTGTGTCTATCTTAGCTGCGGTTTCTTTAACTGATTGCTCATCCACGTCAAGAAGTGCAACCCCTTCTATACCGTCTTCAATAAATCTTAATGCAATTGCTGCACCTATACCTCTTGCTGCTCCGGTAACCACAGCATATTTTCCTGCAAGCTTCATATTTTTACCTCCATTCAAGCGCA
>DUQV01000112.1 GCA_012837605.1 Clostridiales bacterium
CACAGAGGAGGACAATATTGTAGGATTTCTGGTTCATACTGAACCGGTAGAGGTTATTTCCATAGAAAATAATTGGGCAAAATTTCTGTATCATGGTGAGATAAGATATGTAAGTGCAGATTATCTGGTAGATACAATTCCGCCCTATGTTTCTCCTCCGAATATTGAAACAACTCCTGCTCCGACACCAACACTTACACCGACTCCGACACCTGAGGATTAATTGTTCAGGA
The DNA here is from genome assembly GCA_012837605.1 of Clostridiales bacterium. Taxonomy (GTDB): domain Bacteria; phylum Bacillota; class Clostridia; order Lachnospirales; family Lachnospiraceae; genus Mobilitalea. The sequence continues at coordinate 234 of DUQV01000112.1, forward strand.
ATTCAATAAGCTTTGTCATAGAATCAGAGAGATAGGTGGCTTTATTATAACAAAAACCTATCTCTCTTTTGTTAACCGGCTTTTTTAGAGGAATCTGAACAAGCTGACCGTTATTAAGCTCATCAGCTACAAATTCTTTTATGACGCATGCGACTCCTAAGCCCGTCTTTGCAAATTCTATTAAAAGGTCCATACTGCTGACCTCCAGAAGATGCTGCGGATTGATATTGTTTTCATTGAAATACTTGTCTATATACATTCTGGATATGTTTTCCTCGTCCAGCAGCATGACATTTGCCGCAGCAAAGATATCTTCATTCTTCTCCCTAAGGCGGAGATTGTCAAGATAGCCGCTTGTAGCCACGAAAATATATTCTATTTCATATAGGGGCAGGAATTCATATATTTTATCATTAGAGGGTTTAGCCACAAGACCTATGTCAAGTGAATTATTTTCAAGCTGCTTTAAGGTATGGATAGTGGACTGACTCTCTATTGTAATCTTTATATGAGGATATGCCTTAAGGAAGCGGTTAAGGTATGGTAAGAGAACGTATTTGCACAGAGTGGCACTGACACCTATCCGCAGATGACCAACTCCCAGTTCCCTCATATGCATAAGCCGTTCTTCGCCCTGCTTAAGAATATCAAAAGCTTCCTTGGTGTATTGATAAAGAAGCTCACCTTCATCGGTAAGCTTTACGCCCCGTGAATTTCTTATGAACAGCGTCGTGTTCAGGCTTTCTTCAAGACCGGCAATTGATTTGCTGACCGCCGGCTGACTAACATAAAGTGTTTTTGCTGCCTGAGAAATGTTACCCATCTCTGCCACACAGTTAAATACATGATACAGGTATAAATGGTTGTTCATGACAGCTCCTTTCAATATCCGCCTTGTTATTATAACCGATAGTTATAATAGACATTATTAATATGTATTTCTATTATATCAGCAGATATGCTAAAATGGCAATAGTTAATGTAAGTAGGAGGCAGTCTTTCATGAATTACAATATTGCGGTTATTTCCGGCGACGGTATCGGACCTGAGATTATTAGAGAAGCTAGGAAGGTCTTGGATACAGTAGGAGCCAAATTTGGTCATAGCTTTAGCTACACGGAAGTGCTTATGGGTGGAGTATCCATAGATGCAACCGGAGTTCCTCTCACCGATGAAGCGCTTCAAACAGCAAAAAACAGTGATGCTGTCCTTCTTGGTGCAGTAGGAGGAGACGTGGGTAAGTCTAGCTGGTATAATGTTGCTCCTCATCTTAGACCGGAGGCAGGGCTGCTTGCACTGAGAAAAGGTCTGGAGCTGTTCGCAAATATAAGACCGGCTGTCCTGTTTGATGAATTAAAGGGTGCATGTCCCTTAAGAGAGGATATTATAGGGGAAGGCTTTGATTTTATTGTCGTAAGAGAATTGACAGGCGGACTGTATTTTGGAGACAGATGGACTAAGGAAGTGGACGGGTTAAGAACTGCATCAGATACCTTAATATATAATGAGAAAGAGATAGCCAGAATAGCCAAAACAGCATTCGAAATTGCACGTAAGAGAAGAAAAAAAGTCTGCAGCGTAGATAAGGCAAATGTACTTGATTCATCCAGATTGTGGAGGCAGGTTACGAAGGAAGTCGCAGAGGAATATCCCGACGTTGAATTGACCGATATGCTGGTTGATAACTGTGCCATGCAGATAGTAAAAAACCCGACTCAATTTGACGTAATATTAACTGAGAACATGTTTGGCGATATACTCTCTGATGAAGCGAGTATGATTACAGGCTCTATCGGGATGCTTGCCAGTGCAAGTCTGGGAGAAACCAAGCTTGGTCTGTATGAACCGAGCCACGGATCCGCACCTGATATTGCCGGACAGAACAAAGCAAATCCTATTGCAACCATTCTTTCAGCTGCCATGATGCTTAGATATTCATTTAATCTTGATAAGGAAGCTGATAAGGTGGAGGCTGCTGTCAGAGAAGTACTCAAAAAAGGGTACAGAACCGTTGATATCATGTCACCGGGAAAAACCCTAGTTGGCTGCGACAGGATGGGAGATCTGATAGCTGCAGAAATTTGACACGGTTTTGACATGGTGCCTGTCACCATTACGAAAATATTAAATCATGTAACATTTCTGTAATGGTGCCTGTCACCATTACAGATAGGGAGGTATGAAAATGGGAATGACTATGACGCAGAAGATTTTGGCCGCACATGCCGGTCTTGATAAGGTTAGTGCGGGACAATTGATTGAAGTGAATTTGGATCTGGTCCTAGGAAATGATGTCACAGCTCCTGTGGCTATAAAGGAAATGCAGAAGTTGGATACACAGGAGGTTTTTGATAAGGATAAGATTGCTCTGGTGCCCGACCATTTCACACCGAACAAGGATATTAAGTCAGCGGAGAACTGCAAATATATGCGGGAATTTGCCATGAACCATGATATTACCAATTATTTTGAAGTAGGGGAAATGGGTATTGAGCATGCACTTCTTCCTGAGAAGGGTCTTGTAGTAGCAGGTGATGTGGTTATCGGAGCAGATTCGCATACCTGTACCTATGGGGCTTTGGGTGCTTTTTCTACAGGTGTAGGAAGCACGGATATGGCAGCAGGGATGGCGACAGGTAAGGCGTGGTTTAAGGTACCGTCAGCACTTAGGTTTGTTCTTACGGGGAAGCCGTCAAAATGGGTTAGCGGTAAGGATATTATCCTACATATTATAGGTATGATAGGAGTAGACGGGGCAAGGTATCAATCTATGGAATTTGTCGGTGACGGCATAGAAAATCTTACTATGGACGACCGTTTTACCATAGCAAATATGGCGATAGAAGCCGGTGCCAAGAACGGTATTTTCCCTGTAGATGAACTTACAGTAAAATATATGAAGGAGCACTCTGTAAAGCCTTTTACCATATATGAAGCTGATGAAGATGCTGAGTATGATAGAACCTATGAGATTGATTTATCAATGATAAAACCGACGGTTGCATTTCCGCATCTGCCGGAAAATACTCATGCGATTGACAATATCCCGGATATCAGGATAGATCAGGTAGTAATCGGATCCTGCACCAACGGACGGCTTGATGATCTTAGGACAGCTGCTAAGGTTATGGAAGGAAGAAAGGTAGCTAAAGGTGTGCGGGTTATAGTATTCCCTGCAACTCAGAAAATTTACCTTCAGGCTCTTGAAGAGGGATTGATTTCTACATTTATTAAAGCAGGAGTGGTGGTTAGTACTCCTACCTGCGGACCCTGTCTTGGAGGACATATGGGTGTTCTCGCAGCAGGAGAACGGGCGGTATCTACTACGAACCGCAACTTTGTAGGTCGTATGGGGCATGTTGAATCAGAGGTTTACCTGGCAAGTCCCGCAGTAGCCGCTGCAAGTGCTGTAACAGGCAAGATATCAGGACCCGAAGAATTGGGTCTGTAATGAAGGAGGATATACATGAAAGTATCAGGAACAGTACATCGATATGGAGATAATGTGGATACGGATGTCATAATCCCTGCAAGATATCTTAATACCTCCGATCCTAAGGAGTTGGCGAAGAAATGTATGATAGATATTGACAAAGACTTTGTAGACAGAGTAAAGCCGGGGGATATTATGGTTGCAGGCAGGAATTTTGGCTGCGGCTCTTCAAGAGAGCATGCACCTATAGCCATAAAAGCTTCAGGTATCAGCTGTGTAATCGCTGAGAATTTCGCAAGAATTTTTTACCGTAATTCTATAAATATAGGTCTTCCAATAATTGAATGCGAAGAAGCATCTAAGGATATTGAAGCCGGTGATAAAATAGAGGTTGATTTTGACACCGGTATGATATACAATTTTACTAGGAAGAAGCAGTATCAGGGGCAGGCTTTTCCTGAGTTTATGCAGAGAATTATTAAGGCTGAAGGTCTTATTAATTATATCAGTCAAAAATAAACGGACGGACACCTGACCGGATGTCAGGAATATAAATCATAATTAGCTGCAGACAGATGGGGACATCCTGTTAAGACAGTGCTTATTTCATACAAATAGCAGTCTTAACAGGATTTTTTTAATTCAAATAATAATTAAATAGGAATGCTTTTACCTAATAATAAATGGTATTAAAGCCATAGGTTTATAGATTCCTCAACAGGTACCTGATAAAATATTCTGCATACAGGAATAAAATATGATAAAATAAAAATAAAACATAACAAAAGGAGAAAATTATGTGGGTTTTATATGCGTTATTGTCTGCATTATTTGCAGCATTGGTATCTATTCTTGCTAAGATAGGCTTAAAGGGTATTAATTCAAATCTTGCAACAGCCATTAGAACCTTCGTGGTTTTACTTATGGCTTGGGGCATCGTGTTTTTGACAGGCAAACAGAAGGAGATAACAGCACTGACAGGTAAGAACTGGAGATTCCTGATTTATTCAGGCCTTTCAACCGGTGCGTCCTGGCTTTTTTATTTCAGGGCACTACAGCTTGGGGAGGTTTCAAAGGTAGCTCCTATTGATAAGCTAAGCGTAGTAATTACCATGATAATGGCGTTCATCTTCTTAGGAGAAACAGTTAGTCTTAAAGCTATAATCGGGGGATTATTAATTGCAGCCGGTACACTGGTAATGGTTTTATAACAAATCATTATACAATTTTGTTTGATTGTAACCTTTTAACTACTACCGTCATAAGCTGAAATAGAACTCTATATAGGTGATGGTAAGTATTATGAATGGTACAATTAGATATACAATCCGGCCATATGACACCTTTTGGATGCTGGCACAGGTGTTTAATACAACCGTGGAATCGATTATGGAATTAAATCCGGGAATTGATCCAAGAAATCTTCAGGTCGGGCAGGTCATAACAATAAGACCGGGTTTTCAGTTTTATCCTCCCTACCCCATCAATAATAACATGATGCATGATAATATGATGAATAATATGATGGGAAATAATATGATGTATAACGGCATGATGAATAACGGCATGATGAACAACCGCATGATGGATAATCGTATGATGGATGATTATTATGGCATGCTGTTTGACCTGACAGAATATTTTCGTTTGCTTTGGCAGCAGCATATATTCTGGACTAGGATGGTAGTGCTTGGGATAATCCACGATCTCCCTGAGCTTGAAGCATCAACACAGAGGCTGCTTCGTGGAGCCACTGATTTTGCCAATGCACTGCGGCCTTTTTACGGAGATGCAACCGCTCAGACATTTGAGAATCTGTTCCGTGATCATATTACAATTGCTGCAGAGATTGTCAACGCATCAATTGCCGGAGATGCAAATCAGGTAAATGCCATATGGCAAAGATGGGTGGATAATGCTAATCAGATAGCAGAACTGTTGGGGAATATCAATCCTAATTGGACTACCGAGGATTGGAGTGCTATGTTGATGGAGCATCTTGAGCTGCTGGCAAATAACGTGAATGATTTAATAGAGCACAATTATCAGGCTGCCGTTAATGGATTTGATGATATAGAAATGCAGGCTTTGGAAATGGCTGATATGATGGCAGAGGGAATAGCTCTTCAGTTTGCCGGCTAATCAGGTTCACGTTTTTTGTATAGATAACATAGGATACCCGATTTTATATCTTCCCTCAAAAGATTTAAGTCGGATATAATAAGATAAAGTGCAGAAGGATGATGCATTATGTACTGTCCTTCTGCATTTTTAATTGTTATCTTAGGAACTTTATTCGACAAGCGTAATACACTGTTATTGATAAAACAAATTACTTTAATAACAAAAATCACACATGATGGCATAACATATTTAATTATCAGCATATTTATAAGGAGGATTTTATGTTATCACGGACAGATTTTATCAGACAGTCTCTGGAAACTCATTTGTTCTTTGGAAGAATAATGAAGGAGCATTCATTTTTTTTGCAGACATCTTTTACACCCAGAGATGAGAAATTCAGTAAACGTGCAGATGAGTTAAGATTAGCTTTTGGTGAGTTTCTTGAAGACTGCATTGTATTGGCCAATGGGGTAATTAGCAGGGAAGCAATAGCTTCGGGGGAAATTATAACACAATATACACTTGATGTCGAAAGACAAACGGAATTCTATACAGGAATACAGCTAAATACTAAAATCACACAGGCTGAGAAGGGCTTGGCACCCGGAAATGATTTTAATCCAATGTTGGAGCGGCGGGTATTTACTCTGAACAGAAGAGCAATTTCATTGCTTGACAGTATAATTCAATTTAAAAATACCATCTTAAATGATGTTTTATCCTGTAAGATGTTTACCATGAATTATCCGCTGTTGATTGATCATATCTTAAGAGAAGCCAGATTATACAGACGTCTTATTCAGAGACTGCAGTCAAGAGAACATATCAATATCCAGCGGGAAATATTTGAACAGGAGGCGTTCTGGAATCAGATTATGGCGGAGCATGCCAAATTCATACGAGGGCTTTTAGATCCGACTGAGGTAGAACTGTTTAATATAGCCGACAGGTTCGGACATGAATTTGATAAGCTAACCATTGAATCCAGAGAAGCATTGGACAGGGCAATGGCGGCTGACTGTTCAAGGCTGACGGCAGATAGCCTTCAGGCAACAATGGATATACGGGATTTTAAAGCTCAAGGAACCGCAGGACTTTTGGAATGCAAGATCAAATCTATTATCATACCATTACTGGCAGACCATACTCTACGTGAAGCAAATCATTTTCTTAGGCTGTTAAAAATTTTCCAGCGTCAATGTTAGATTAACTGAATTATTTCTTTTTTACCTACAAACAATAGAAACGTAATAATTATGTTTGGAGGTAATGAATAAATGGCAATAAGAAAAATGGATAAACCAAATGAAGGGATCAAATGCATTGTAAATACATGCGAATACTATATGAATGGAGACCATTGTGCGGCTGAGCAGATTCAGGTAGAACCGAGAAACGCAGAAAATTCGGAAGAAACAGACTGCTCAACATTCACAAAGAG
>DUQV01000113.1 GCA_012837605.1 Clostridiales bacterium
AACCGGTAAAATTAAGGTCTTTATCTAAGCTTACATCAATATAGCTATAATCCGTCGGATTTCTCCAATTCAAACTCCAATAAACATCCGAATAAGAACCGGAGCCATAATAATAATAGTTAAATTCCGAGTACTCCTTTGGTATCTGAATCTTTTGTTTAACAGCCATTATTGCATCCTGTAATGCATTAACTGACGGTTCGGAACCGGCAGCAGTCACAAGCTCAGGCTTGACTGAATCAGCTTCCATAACGGGTACTGCTATCGGTTCATCATATACCGCTTCAGCGGATACATAAGAATAAGTAGAGCCTGTAAGTAATGTCAAACAAATCAATAACGATGTAAATTTCTTTATCATGAAGCATCTCTCCTCTCATTAATTACCTACTGTTTCTAATCAACTATTAGACGATGTAAAATGTACCATGGTTTCATATTATTAACATATTTAATAATCTTTATGTATAATATACTTCATGTATAATATACTTCCGACATTGTTCATTATAGAATCATGTGTTTCACTTATTATAATAACATATAATGTGATTTATATAAAATAAAGAGCTCTATCAGAAGTAGTATTACGATAAAGCTCTTTATAACAGTTCGTATCTTGTGCCGATAATATCTCCGGATAATATCCGACTTACTTTAAAATTGTGAATTTACCTATGATAGGCAACTCCTTTGCTCTTCCCTGATATGCGTTTATAATACCGATAATAGTCAGGACAAGCAGAGGCAGACTTAACAACCAACCGAGGAATATAATAATTCCGGGTGTGGTCTGATATGGAACTCCCCAAAAATAACGGGTTACTTTAATTAATCTTAATAAAAAGTTAACAATTGAAAGAGCTATGTAGCATAAAAACAGGGTAAAGCCTTGCTTAACATGATAACGGGCATATCTGGAATTCTTAGGTGCAGTAAACATCGGAATAAGCACCAGAATACCCAAATACGCAAGAACTGCCATAACCTTGTTGTCTGCTATATCCCTCGGGTCATATTCTGCTGTAGTATCAGCGGTATCCATCAGTTTTTTGAAAAAACTAGGTTTTGCGCCGGAGCCCTGTTGTCCTGCTCCTTGAGTCTGATACTGCTGGGGTGCAGATCCCTGATTAAAGCCTTGCTGCTGTCCTGCTCCTTGTGCCTGATTTTGCAAAGGTGCAGCTGCCTGATTAAAGCCTTGCTGTTGTCCTGCTCCTTGTGCCTGATTTTGCAAAGGTGCAGCCTCTTGAGTGACATTCTGTTGAGGTGAGGCTCCTTGAGCCTGATTTACTGCAATGTTTTGCGCCCCACATGAAGAACAAAATTTCGCACTGTCGTCTAGCTGAGTACCACAATTTGAGCAAAATGCCATAATAGAATCCTCCCATTCCTAAATTATAACTATTTATTGTATATAATGTATAAAAAATTAGTTAATAAAGATGTTTTATTATAAATTTAGTATATATTACAAAGCTGAATTTGTAAACATCAATCCATCAATAATGTACTCAATTTAGTACATTATTGAATTCACGTAAAACAGATATGATAACGTGTCAATATTTATTATTTATTCGATATAAACATCTTCCTTTTATTTATAGCCAAAAAAATTATATTTAGAACACATAATACAAATAATGCTATAGCAGGAATAAACAAAAATTATTTATTCGAACTATAGCATGGCTGTCCAATATGTTATATTAAAAACGGAAGCGGTGGGATTCGAACCCACGTGCCCTTGCGGACAACCGCATTTCGAGTGCGGCTCGTTATGACCACTTCGATACGCTTCCATGTTATATTACCGACTAAATCTTATAATCATAAGCTCGACGCCTATCTTATCATTAATTTGACCTTTTTTTATCTGTTCTTCCGTGTCAGCAGCAATTTTTAGTGATTCATAAAGCTGCTCGATTGTAAAGTTTTTCGTCTGACTGATATACTTACCTATCGTAAATGCAGGTATACCTACATGTTCGATTATTAATTCAGATGCATACCCGAAAGATACCATCTCCTTCACCTGTAATAAAACATTAAAATGTCTCATAATAAGATATAGTATATGTGAAGGCTTTTCACGAACAGACAATAAATCATAATACAATGTCAGTGCCCTGCCCTGCTGTTTAGAACCTATGGCATCCATCATCTGAAATATCTTGCCTGTGATCTGTGTGGTTACAACAGCATCCACATCTTCTACGGTTATAATATCCCGACCGAGGGTGTATCCAATCAGCTTCTCAACTTCATTACTTATATTATCCATGTCGGTACCCGTTTTATCAAGAAGGTAATCACATACATTCCGGGTAATATTCTTTCCTGCCTGCTTCAGTAATGATGCAACAAAAAGCCTTAGGTTTTTATCATCCAGTCCCTTCATCTCTGAAACGACACCTCGGTCATTAATAAGCTTATAGGCTTTATTTCGTCTGTCCACATCCTGTTCGGCAAAAATAAACATTGTACTTTCAGGAGCATCAGCAAGAATATTTGGCAATTCACTCTGTTCTTTAAACAAACCGCTTTGCTCAATAAGAATCAATCTCTTATCTCCGAAAAAAGGCAGCGTCTGTGCAACATCATTTAGCTCCTTCAGATCAATGCCTTTCCCTTCGAAGCGGGAAAAATTCATCTGATCCGATTCACCTGATACCGCTTCCCTCAATTTATCTCTATAGAGTTTAATTAAGTATGATTCGCTGCCGTACAAAAGGTAGAACTGCTTGAATCTTCCTGATTTGATATGCTCTTTAATAATCTTCATAAGTATATCAAGACTCCTTTCGGAACATTTCATATTCTACCTAATGTTCATATAAAATGCAAGTATAAAGCGTCTGTCTTTTATTAATCAATTGGACCAAAATTCTTTAACGGACTTATTCTAAAGAATGCCTTGCCGCCTATGTTCTTCTTTTTAACATTGCCAACAACGGCATATCTGCTGTCCTTGCTTATGTTCCGATTGTCTCCCATTACAAAATACTCATCTTCACCAAGCTTAATAGGGACTGCTGCTCTTCCGGGATCGAGAATAGGTTCCTTGCCATAATCTTCTTCGAGAGCATTGCCGTCTATGTATATTATACCATCAGTAATCTGTATTGTTTCTCCCGGAAGCCCAATTATGCGTTTAACATAATACTCTTCATTATCTCGGCCATAAGGATAAAACACAATAATATCAAATCGTTTCAGCATACCTAATCTGTATGAGATTTTCTCTACATAGAGATGGTCTCCGTCGGAGAGAGTATTCTCCATTGATTCACCGTCCACAATTGTACGCTGTAATACAAAATTAGGGATAACATATAAGCTTACAAATATTAGTATTACATAAAAAATCAAATCAAAGAGAAAGCTTTTTAACTTTGACTTCTTATAAGGTTCGTTACTTACCTGATCTGCAGCGTCATAAAGTTCTTCATCAAGTACCCTGCCATAATCATATGAATCATTTTCTATATCAAAGTCAATATCAGCCATGAAATTAACAGCGTCCTCTTGTTTATATTCCATCAGTAAATTCCTTTCGTAATGAAATGATAGCATTTTATCTTAGAACGATAAAGCACCTTCATATAATCCAAATATGAAAGTGCTGATGAAATAATAATGTCATATAAATATTACAAGCCTTCTTCACTTAATTCATCGTCACCGATTATCTTAACCTTACCCTCATATAACTCCTGTATCGCTACTGAAAGAGGTTTAGGATGATTATTAGCATCAACAAATGGTTCAGCACCGTTAATAAGCTGTCTGGCCCGTTTTGCAGTTGCTATAACGATTGAATACCTGCTATTGACTACAGGATGCTCTCCAGGCTCTATCTCACTGTTTACTACCTTCATTAAGTCTGAATAGGATGGATGCAGCATTTTATATCTCCTTCTTTCCAATATGATTTATTTGAATAAATGGCAGTTATTTGTCACTGCACATTTTTATTAGAATTCATATCATTGTACTCATCAAAAATATGATTGACTCTGCTTGTAATTGTATCCGGAAGCAATGATGATAATATAAGATGTCCGCTGTCAGTTACAATTACAGCTTTTGTTTTTCGTCCACAGGTTGCATCTATAGCCATGCCGTTATCCTTAGCCGTCTGCACCATTCGCTTTATCGGAGCGGCATCAGGACTGACAATACCAACAATTTTGCTGGAATTTACCACATTACCAAATCCGACATTTATCAATCTGTTCAAAGCTATTCCTCTTTTCACATATATTTATTCAATATTCTGAATTTGCTCTCTGACCTTTTCAATTTCTGTTTTTAGATTAATAGCTATATTGGTAATATCAATATCACTAACCTTAGATAATATTGTGTTGGCTTCTCTGTTCATTTCCTGAGCAATAAAATCAAGCTTTCGACCTACATTATCGCTCTCGTCCAGAGTATTAATCATATTTTTTATGTGACTTTTCAAACGGACTGTTTCCTCGTCTACACAGATTTTATCAGCATATACAGTAACTTCAGTTAGAAGTATACTTTCATCAACATTCGTATCCTGCAGAAGCTCATTAACCTTTGCATGCAGCTTGCTTCTGTACTCGCTTACAATCTGAGGAGATCTTTCTTCAATATAATCAACCAGTGATGTCATTGCATTTAGCTTTTCTTTAATGTCATTCTTCAAGTTCTCCCCTTCGACTATTCTCGTCTCCACGAAAGCCTCAGCCGCATTCTTAACTGCTTCCTCAACCAGTTCCCAAAGCTTTTCCTCATCAATTGTCTGTTCTTCTAAAGTAAATACATCCGGATATCTTGAAAGTACTGTGGTTCGTATGTCATTCTCTATACCGAATTCCTCACCCATCTGTTTAAGATATTCATAATACTCCTTAGCAAGGTTCGGGTTGTATTTCACACAGACTGTATTCTCAGTATAATCCTCATAGGTGACATAAACATCCACCTTACCTCTGCTGATATATTTCTTTAGAAGATTCCTGATGCTAACCTCATAAAGACTTAGCTTTTTGGGAAGCTTTATTGAAATATCACAATATCTGTGATTAACAGACTTCATCTCCACAGTAATCTTACGTTCATCATTACTAATCTCGCTTCTTCCGAAGCCTGTCATGCTTTTAATCATTATCCACACGCTTTCATAATCTTTTTATACTATTAAAATTATCAATTTATTATAATTTAAAAAATATTATAAGTCAAGTTGTGGATATTTTAGCTGCTTTAGCGACAGCTTGTGCTACCTTACCTGAAACATTTTTATCTAAGGCACCGGGAATTACATAATCTTCATTTAATTCGTCGTCGCTTATCATTCCTGCAATTGCATATGCGGCTGCCAGTTTCATTTCCTCGCTGATTTCTTTGGCTCCGGCATCCAGTGCGCCTCTAAATATTCCGGGGAAAGCCAAAACATTATTAATCTGATTGGGAAAATCCGATCTCCCTGTTCCTACCACCTTAGCACCTGCGGCTTTTGCATCATTCGGCATAATCTCCGGTATGGGATTTGCCATGGCAAATACGATTGCGTTTTCATTCATACCGGCTACCATGTCCTTAGTAACAACATCCGGTGCGGAAACACCTATAAATATGTCAGAGCCAACCATGGCATCCTTAAGAGACCCTTTTTTATTGGTTTTATTTGTTGCAGCAGCAATTTCTTTTCTGACGGGATCTAATTGCTCATCATCTTTATTGAGTATTCCTCTTCTGCCGCATAAAATAATATCCTTAATTCCGGCTTTAATAAGAAGCTTTGATATGGCAATGCCGGCTGCTCCCGGACCATTTACAACGGCTGTGACGTCTTCCGGTCTTTTTCCTGCTACTTTTAATGCATTAATAACACCTGCAAGCACAACAACTGCAGTACCGTGCTGATCATCATGAAATACCGGAATATCTAATTCTTTTTTTAATCTCTCTTCAATTTCAAAGCATCTCGGTGCAGAAATATCTTCAAGGTTTATTCCTCCAAAACCCGGAGATATAAGCTTTACAGTATTTACTATTACATCAATATCTTGCGAATCAATGCAAATAGGAATAGCATCAACATTCGCAAACTCTTTAAAAAGAATTGCCTTGCCTTCCATAACAGGAAGTGCTGCTTTTGGTCCAATATTCCCCAGACCAAGTACTGCAGAGCCATCGGTTACAACAGCAATAAGATTGCCTTTTGAAGTATACTTATATATATCCTCGTCATTTTTTGCAATCATTCTGCACGGCTCGGCCACACCCGGGGTATAAGCCAGACTTAAGTCTTCCCGTGTGTTAATCTTAACTTTTGATTTCACTTCGATTTTACCTTTGTGAATTTCATGCAGCTTTAAACTCTCTTCGTTATATTTCATCGTATCTCTCCTTTTAATTATTCCACAGTGTCAAGTCTGACACCATATTTGTCCTGAGTTACCTCACCGTCGGCAGAAATGCCGGAGCATGGGTTTGGAGCTTAAATTATTACAGTTATTTCTCATTTAATAAATACTTATATAGCCTTTTGAGTACAAGAGCGGCAAGAATCCCAATTAATGTACCGCTTACCAGACCGGAAATCATCAGAAACGGTAGATAATATATGATTCCTGTATTACTGACATATATGACTGCCACGATTATTTGCCCGATATTATGTGCTATACCGCCTATTATGCTGACTCCTACCATGCTAAAAAGCCTAAGTTTCTTAAATACCGCCATCATCAGCCAGCTAAATATCCCTCCTGCAAAACTGAATAAAAGTGTAGACGGATCACGAAATGTAAATCCCACCAGAAGAATCCGAACCATGGATAAGACAAAGGATTCCTTCATGCCGATGCCATACATTGCAACTACAACCACAAGATTCGCCAGCCCAAGCTTTATTCCGGGTACCGGAAAAGGAATTGGTATCAGACTTTCTATATAACTGAATATAAATGCAAGCGCAATAAACAGACCGTATAACGCAATTTTTTTAGATTTCATCTTTACTCCTTTAAGTACCATAAAATATTATTCTGCGACGGCATCCAATTCGCTTTCCTCACCGCCGACTATGCGGACATACACTCTATTGGGCAGGCATGTAATGGATTCGTAGTTATAATGTATCTTATTATGCTTCACACACAGTTTATCGGGGCAGCTTGCCTCAACCATCCTTACATATCCGTCCCTAATCTCAATTACATTAAATTCTCCATCATCATGCAGTATCTCATAAGTAATGTTATCATTTAAGTCAAATTCTTTATGTTCTTTTCCGTCAACCATAATAAGCACACGGCTTCCTTCAGACCGAAAAATACGTATCAAAAGAAAGCTGCATGCAATCAATAATATAATTCCACATATTAAATAGATATCATTTTTTTTCATAATGCCATACCTTACAATAATAAGGAGCAGTGTTCTAATGGCTTAGTTTGCTAGACCTGCTCCGGAATATGATTTTATCATATCAAATTATTTCTTTTATAACAATAAATTTAAACTCAAAACATCGAAAGTATCATATAAATAATTCCCATCGATACCATATCCACAGGTAAATTCTTAATATCCTTACTCAGTCTTGAAAAAACCAAATATTTTTTCACAGAATAAAATAAAACCAGAGCTGTGGCTATCGTTATTATCATGCTTACCGATTGACTTACACTGTCGACAGTAAAGGGCTGTATGGCCAATACTACAGGTATTATTACAAGCAGGCTTTCAGACATAGCCAAGTTACCGCTTATATTAAATATGCGGTTTAATATGGCAAGTCCGATACCTGTCAGTAAAAATCCCATAATTACATTTGAAAAACCATTAGACTTAAAGCTTAACTCTGCAATCTTAAATCCAAAGACAGCTCCCGCCGACATGAATTCTCTGATAACCGATATAATAAGCAATACGGCATATGCTCCCGCACCTTCCAGAAAAAGACGGTTGTAATCCGGATCGCCTTCAACATCTATAATATACTTAGCTATTAATAAACCTAAGAAAACATGAAGAATATAGTCCGTATTCTGTGTCTCAAATCCTAATATGGCTAACAATACAACCTGAAAGATTGAATAGGTAAGGGCAACCATTAAAATTATATTACACGAAATCCTACTCCATTTTGGTATTTTATCTCCGAATATACGGTCAATAACAAGACCTAATGTGGTAATAAACAAAATTAGAATGCCGGTTATAAGAGCATTTCTCATATTCTGTGAAAAAACCACCATGGCCAATGCAAATGCTTCAATAGGATATCTTGCCTTCATAGACCCTTTCCTTTCTAAGTACTTATTATTTACCTGCGTAATTACTGATAAATTCATAAGCATTGTTAACAAGCTTCCGAATTGCTTCAGTAGTTACCGTAGCACCTGAAATGGCATCAATCTCACTGCTGTCTTCAGCGGACATTCCGTTAAACTGCGTAAGGTAACTTTCCTCTTCCATAGCAGCTCCATAACCGGGTGTCTCACCATGACTGACAATCTTTACTTCTCTAATAGTCTTAGCATCAGGTTCAAATATTATCTCCCAAGTTACAGGATTAGTAGGCGGTGCAAAGCCTTTGGCTTTAGCAACAACCGAATATGCGGTAACAGTACCGACGTCATCTGTTATTTCTCTTGCAGATACTATCCCTTCAGCACCTTCTACGTCTATTGCACCGGGAAGATCATTAGCTGTCTGGCTATTATCTGCATTCTTATCTGTTTCATCCTTGACTAATATCTTACTTCCATATATCACTCCAAAAGCAAGAACAGTCACAACCGCTAAAGCTATTATACCTTTTAATCTACTATCTTTCATAACATATTCCTCACTTTTTATTATTTTTATTAATAATGTATAAAATCAGATTCAGTTTTTTTGCTTCTTCAATCTTACGCCATATATATGTGGTCTGATTATTATTTCAACCAGACCGGACAGGCAGTTTGCAGCAAGGATTCCATAGCTTACCCCCTCAGGCAGCATTCCCCACAGCCTTATACCTGCTGTGATCAGCCCGGCTATGACTGCTAGGGTCACCTTGACTCTTGGAGCTACGGAGGCATAGTCAGTCATCATAAAGCATGCTCCAAGAATTAATCCGCCTGATAATAAATTGGTTAATATATCTCCTTTAAACAAACCATCCCTTGAAAATACAAAGGTCATTAAAAGTACTGTTGCAATATAAGCTCCTGTGGCAGCCGTATTAACAACTCTCCTATAGCAAAGATAAGCGAATCCGATAAGTAAAAGAAGTGTACTCGTTTCACCTATACAGCCCGGTATGTTTCCTATGAACATGTCCCATTTTGAGAACATGCTAAAATCCGAACCGGATTTATATAAGCCCAAAACCGTTGCCGAGCTAACCGCATCGACTCCTGAATGATATGTGGTAACATAACCCGATATCGAAGCCGGCCACAGAAAAAGAAGAAATGCCCTGCCCATTAAAGCTGGATTGGCAAAATTACTTCCTATTCCTCCAAAAAACTGCTTTACTACAATTATTGCAAATACAGATGCCAGCATAACAGCCCATATCGGAGTAGTCGAAGGAACATTAAAAGCTAATAATATGCCCGTTACTACAGCACTCCAATCATTTGTAGTCAGCTGTTCCTTTCTTATCCTCTGCCATATATATTCTGATAAAACACAGGTTGTTACAGCGGAAACTACCAGTATCAATGCATTTATTCCAAAGAAATATATCGAGCCAAGCAGTGCAGGTATCATTGCCAGAACTACATCCTGCATTATAACCTTCGTAGATCTGTTAATCATTATATGTGGACTGACTTCATGCAATTCATTTCCTGTCTTAAGCTTCATCTGCATCCTCCATTCGTACTCAAGCTCCAAGTCTGTATATCTCAGTCTTGGCTTCTGTTATCCGGTATGCAAGCTCTCTTTTTGCCGGACAGACATATGAGCAGCAGCCGCAACTTATACATTCTGTAGCATAAAGCTTATTACACAAGCTTATATCATCTTCTATTGCGGCAAAATCAATTTTAAACGGAGCAAGTCCGGCAGGACATACTCTCTCACATTCCCCGCAGCGAATACATGGTGTCTCGTCCTTAGGAACATCCTTCAGAACAACCAACCCGGACGTAGCCTTTGTCACACTTCCTGACAGGGTATCATAAGTACCGCCTATCTGCAGACAAATACCTGTCATGGGACCGCCCTCGATTACTCTTTGGTCTTTTATCGTATATCCGCCTGAGAGTTCGATAAGTTCACAAAATCTCGTTCCTATAGGGACCATATAATTACACGGTTCCTTTACCTCACCTGTAACAGTAACAACCCTAGTAATCAAAGGTATGCTTCCTATTACTGTATCAGCAACAGCCTTTGCCGTACCTACATTATTTATAATAACACCTATGCTCGCAGGTAATTTTCCGGCAGGTACCTCCATACGCAGTACCGCTTCAACCAGTTGACGCTCTCCACCCTGTGGATATCTGGTCGGAAGAATCTTTATCTCTATCGGCAGCTCCTTATCTGAAACAATGCTTTCCAGATGCTTTGCTGCATCCTGCTTATTATCCTCAAAACAAATAATAGCCTTATCGGCATCTGAAGCTTTTACTAACAGCAATACGCCATTAATGACAGCATACCCATGCTCCATAATAAGCATATGATCACAGGTCAGATATGGCTCACATTCAGCAGCATTGATAAGGATGTATTTAATTCTTTCTTTTGTCTCGTACTTAATATGTGTAGGAAAGCCTGCACCGCCAAGACCGATTATACCGCCTTCATTCATCTTTATTATAATCTCTTCCTTAGTATAACCGGACAGGTCAACAAGACTCTCCTCATAATCACTTATTGAATTAGTTTCGTCTGCATTCGCATCATCAGATTGTATAACTATAATCTCCGATTTCCTGCCGGAGAAGTCAGAATCTGTTCTAATATCAATAATAGTTCCACTAATACTGGCATGGATATTCGCTCCGCCAAATTCTACAGGTCTGCCTATTAAGTCACCTTTTGAGACCTTATCACCCACCTTAACTGCAGCCTCACATATGCTGCCGGGTGATTGCTTCATAGAAATCTCTACTGTTTTCGGGGCATATATACGAATTGGCTTTTGATTACTAAGCTGTTTGTCGGTGCCGTCAGCCGGATGAATACCGCCATGAAAATAATGTTTCAATTCTAGCCCTCCTGCTATTGTATATATTTCATACATATCTAAAATATCATAATACGCTCAAGTGAATATGTCAAGTAATACCATGCGAATTTGGTATCATTTATGCCCAATTATTATTTTTTTATTCCTTTGCATCTATATTCTTCAAAATATTACATAATATTTCATTTGGCTTTAACATCTTACTCCTGTTGCGAATATGATGGTATATAGCAATTTGAAAGGAGTAAAAGTATGTATATTTTAGTATCTGCATTTTTGACTGCTAATATTATCAATGCTTCGTTTTTTTGGAGCTTTTATATAGAAAATAAGGTTCTTGTTATATTCGGCATACTGCTTTTGTTATTGATTATATCAATATCTGTCAGATTGCGGATTAAGAAGAAAAAGAAAAAAATAAAAGAGAAAAAAATCACCCCACCGTTAACCGATATTATTGGAAACAAGCCTGAACGAATAGAAGAATTAAACCGTGATTTGAAGCCTTTTGGTTTTGCTTATGACTACACACAGGATATATTTTATTCGATAATGGATTGCTGGCAACGAAACTTCGGTTATTTTCGTCTTTATGATGAAGCCTGTGCTGCATTCAGTATGATAATTGACTGTGAGCCAATATATTTCAATTATAACGGCAAGAAGTGGATGATAGAATTCTGGAAAGGGCAATATGGGATGACGACCGGAGGTGAGGTTGGAATATACTACACATCAGGTCCCGATCTTAACATTCCCGGTGTGTTCAACGGCACCTTCTATCATTGTGTTAAGGATGAAGATCGGATTAATATGTCCTTTGCATTCAAAAAGAACGGTAATCTGTTATTTACAAGAAGTGCATACCACTGGTGGATTACAGGATTTAAGCTTGCTGAGTTTTCATACCCTTCCGAGCTTACAATGGATATTACTCTGGATCTGTATGACCGGCAGATGGTCGATGCCTTTGTAAAAGGCTTAAAAGATGCAGGTTATACTGAAAACGAATATGCGGTACGGGGAAGGCGGGTATATGTTCACTTTGAGAATCCCCATACAAAACAGCCTGTTACGAAAAATCCCATAGCCATCTACCTAATGCAGCGCAATAACCAAACCTGGTGCGATGCATATAACAGTCTGACATATGCTTATTCCGATACACTTGACAAATTAACATTTATTAAATATAAATACCCGAGTATGTATGATCAGATTTTGAATATGGGTAAACCTTATCCGGTCTTTGAAGCATTTTATGAAATTAAGAAATTTCTTAACAAACAGGATTCGGATATGGGGGGGATGATATCATGAGTGTCAGCACACGGTTATCTCAGGTTTTTTTATCATCTGTCAAAATACCCTTTGATGATTATTCAAGATTCATAATTATGAGTGATTGCCATAGAGGAGATGCCGGCTTTTCAGATAATTTCTCCAATAATCAAAATATATTCTTTGCAGCTCTTTTATACTATTATGAAAGAGACTTTACTTATATTGAACTGGGTGACGGAGATGAATTATGGGAAAACAGAAATATCGATATTATTATAAACAGCCACAGCGATGCATTTTGGCTTATGTCGCATTTTTATAAAGAAGGCAGGTTTTATATGCTCTATGGTAATCATGACGTAGTAAAAAAGGATCCGAAATACTCTAAGACCAAATGCAAATCATTTTTTTGTGACAGCATCAACTCCGAAATACCACTTTTTCCGGATATAGTAGTACACGAGGGATTAATTCTTGATTATAAACCTGTACCATATCAGATATTCCTTACCCACGGTCATCAGGCAGACATTTTAAATGACACCTTCTGGCGTTTGTCAAGATTCATGGTGCGATATCTGTGGAGACCATTAGAATTAATCGGTATCCGTGATCCGACAAGTGCTTCAAAAAATATTGATCGAAAAAGCAAAGTGGAACGCAGGCTTGCCGACTGGTCCAAAAAAAACAATCAAATGATTATTACCGGTCATACCCATAGACCTTTGTTCCCCAAGCCCGGTGAAACTCTGTATTTTAATGACGGAAGCTGTATTCATCCCAGATGCATAACAGGAATTGAGATTACAAACGGAAGCCTGTCATTAATTAAATGGGCTGTAATGACAAGACATGACCGCTCTCTCTATGTGGGCAGAGAGGTATTGGAAGGTCCCGTAAGTATTGAAGAGTATATATTGAAGCAGAAGGCTCATAATATCGCATAGCCATCCAAATATCACTTACACGTATTATGAACCTTCTCTCTGCTTTTTGCTTAATCTTCATTTACTCTTCAAGAGATATGACTTCTGTGGGACAACCATCTCTTGCTTCTTCTGCCCTTTCAATACAATCCTTTGGAATATCTCCTTCTATCGGTTCTGATACACCATCATCATTATAGCTGAATACTTCGGGACAGACATCTATGCACAAGCCACAGCTTATACAGCCGTCTTGGTCTACATATGCCTTCATGCTCTTCTCCTTTCACAACGTTTAATAAGTAATATTTATTCATATTTAATTAATCTGAGCCGCAATACTTTTAAATATTTACATTTATCAAAAATATTATGTTTAATTTTGCTGATAATATTCTCATATAAAAACTTTTTGAATAAATATTTCTTTTGAATCTGTTAATTATATTTATATGATGTATTAATTGACAGCACTAAGATGGGGAGTAT
This sequence comes from Clostridiales bacterium, assembly GCA_012837605.1. Taxonomy (GTDB): domain Bacteria; phylum Bacillota; class Clostridia; order Lachnospirales; family Lachnospiraceae; genus Mobilitalea. The sequence continues at coordinate 13,888 of DUQV01000113.1, forward strand.
CCTCCGGCGGTGCAGAGGAAATTAATATTTTTATTGTGTGTTTTGAAATATTTTAATGAGTCGAGGAAATATGTATGGAGATTGGTAGAGTTTTGATTTCATCATTAGTATCCTTAGGGGCACTTTTTATACTTACAAAGCTGATGGGTAACAGAGAAATGGCACAACTTAGTATGTTTGATTATATCAGCGGCATTGCCATCGGTTCCATTGCAGGCGAAATGGCAGCAATGTCTACTGATAATTTGGTCGAGCCTTTATTATCTATGACCGTTCTTTCGTTATTTACACTAAGTATAAATTATCTGACCTGTAAATCTATAATTCTAAGAAGATTCTTTCAGGGACAGGCACTACTGCTCTATCAGCAAGGACAAATATTTGAAAAAAATCTTCTGTATGCAAAGCTCGATATAGGTGAACTGCTTGCCGAATGCAGAGTTAAAGGCTATTACAATCTTGAGGATATCCATACGATATTTCTTGAAAGTAACGGAAAGATAAGTGTTCTTCCCATGGCGGCCACAAGACCGGTCACACCAAATGACATTAATATTGATCCGAAGCAAACAGTCCCGATGGCAAACATAATAATCGACGGCAGGATAATGAAGGGAAATCTTCAAAGCACAGGAAAGGATGAAGCCTGGCTTAATAAAAAACTCAAACAAAAAGAAATCGCAGATATAAGAGAAATCATACTTGCTACATTCGACAAGACCAAGGATGATATAAACATATACCTGAAATATCATAAGAAATATAAAAATGACATTTTTGAATAGCATGTAGGGGAATGAAAGGCAGGAAATACTCATAAAATATTACGAGTTGTAAATTGGGGAATTCTTGTCTATGCTATCAAAACATAAAGCGAAGCACATAATTATATGCGAACTTATTGTTTTATTGATTTTTTCATCGGTTTTGGTCAAGCAGGGTTTGGATCAGGAAGCCGCTATGTACACATACATTAATGATACAGAAAAGAAGTTTATTAAATGGGTAAGCTTTGATGTCAGTCAAAAGGCACTTGATAGGGCATATCTCTATGATGTGGAAACCAAGGACAGTGAGATACACCTTAACTGGATAGAATTGCTGGCTTATCTCGGAGCAAAATACGGCGGAGATTTCTCAAGATACAAAGAAAAACACATGATAGAATTGGCTAATAAGCTTACATCCAAGAAAGAAACCATGGAAGAGCTGACTAAGGATATGAAATATTACGATTATTATCTTGAAGCTTATACCGCTGTTTTAAGCGGAATGGTAGGTGAATATCAAATAGAAGTTAAAGACGATAGTGCTCCGGGCGGTAAGCGATGGGAGGAAAAGTACGGTCTTAAGGCATTTCTGCCGATTGCAAAATTCTATCCCTACAGCCATTTTGATGACTTTGGAGTGTCAAGAAGCTATGGCTTTAAAAGGAAGCACCTTGGACATGATATGATGGGGCAAGTCGGTACACCCATAATAGCGGTTGAATCCGGTTATATAGAAGCTCTTGGCTGGAATCAATACGGCGGATGGCGAATAGGAATCAGAAGTTTCGATAAGAAAAGATATTACTACTACGCTCACCTGAGGCAAAACTTCCCTTTCAATAAATCACTGGAAGTCGGCAGCGTGGTACAGGCAGGTGATGTCATAGGCTATCTTGGACGGACAGGATATAGCAGCAAAGAAAATGCCAATAACATACGTACACCCCATCTTCATTTCGGTCTTCAATTGATATTTGACGAATCTCAAAAAGAAAGCATAAATGAAATTTGGATTGACTGCTATGATTTAATCTTATTCCTTTATAAAAACCGCTGTGAAACGGTTAAAGACCCCGAAACCAAGGAACATCACAGGGTTTATCAGTTCATTGACCCCGCGGCTCAGGAGTATATAAAACATCAGATTTATGATTATAATGATGAGAATATAGGGATACATATTTATGAATAGGAATTATACAATTAACGCTGTTGAACAGATATTCTTGAGAATAAGTTTATTTATGATTGGGTTTTATATCCAATAATTATTCCGGCATCATTAATTACAAGTTGTTTTTGTGACCGTATAAAATAATAAATGATAAAAATTATAGAAACAGTATCATTTTACCTTTAATTTTGATCATATACAGACAGTTAATATTTATATTAATACGGCTTCTTTATATGTTTTCGCTTCAGCAGACAGATTACACCCAGAAGCAAAGGGATAATGTATTGAAATATAATATTTGCATTTACAATTACATATTTGTATATGAAATCATGCTCAAACTGCGTAGAGCTTACAAGGTATGAAAGATAATAAATTATCATAGCCAGAGGCACGAACAAAAACCACTTATCCTCCAGAGCGAACAGCCAGCGGATAAGCTTCATTAGAATCAAAAACATTATACATATGGTTATAAAATCGGATAATATGCATATCAGGGTTACAACTACTTCAAACCGTTCAAATATGTTAAAAAAAGATATGCTCTTTACTGTTATATAAAACGGAAACGGCAGCTTCGCCGTCAGACTTGCCCCTGTTATTCCGAATGTAAATACTGTTATTATAAAGCTAAGGACAATAAAAATCAGAGCCCCGAGCCATAGCTTTCTAACCTGATTTTTCGTCAGGGATATTCCCAGTCTGTCTGCAAAAAATAAAGCTATTATCATATTGCCGCCGACTGTTATTACATACTTTGAAGCTTTAACGGTCTGCGGCAGATTGATTGTCGAAACAGGCAGCAGATAGTCCGTTCTTAATCTGGTAAGTGCACATACAAACAGCACCCCAATAACCAGAATTATTGGACCTAATGAAATTTCAGAAAACCTGAAGATTGTTTTTTCGCCTTTATACAGTGCATAAAAGACCAATATAAGCATTATCTGCATAAAAAAATCATTTCTGGTCTTAGGCATCAGTGTAAACTGTAAAGTAAGTGAGTATATGTTTATCTTGGCTGAAAGAAACAGAAAAATCCAAAGCATATATAGAATTAGGATAAACTTAGCAATTATCTTTCCGGTAAGATGCAGCATGATTTCATATATATTAAGACCCGGAAATGATCTGATTATATGAAGGATAACCAGAACTAACGGTAATATCACTAATACAGACCAAAACGGACTCAAATACCCGCTTCTTCCTGCTTCATTTGCTAATGCTGAAGGAATCTGCCTGAGTATTTGTGATAGTGATATGAACAGATACATATATACTATTTGCCTCATAGTAAGTTGCTCGCTCATAAAAAGCCTCCGGCTTATTTAAAATATTTCTCAAGTGAAAATGCAATACTTGGAATATATGGTCTTATCATGTTGATGGCTCCTAATGCGATACCAATTGCTGAAAGCAATACAAAAAGAATCAGATTTCTCTTCTTGCTGAATAATACATCCTTCTGCTTAATAAAGGATGCTATGAGTAACCCTCCAAAGACATACATCATTCGAAACCTCCGCTCCCGACACCCAGAATAAAAGATTTTGTAACCTTTGATTTAACATCAAATTCATATTGAATATCTGAAATCATATTATCCCATTCACCTTCAATCTCACTCCATTTTTTTGTATGCTGATTCTGCACAAGCCTTGCAATCTGAAGAATATCCCTTCCTGAAGAAGTTGAATAGTTTGTAGCTTTTTTCATGATATTTATAATATAATCATTCTGCATTTCGGTAATATTATTCAATGCTTCATTTCTAAATATATCCTCATTTACATTAACCTCTTTAACCATAGTCTCAAAATCAACATGAATAACTACCTTTACCTGCTCATTGTCCAATTCTGATTTTATACGACTTTTTGAATAGGATAGAGATAGAGCAACATCGTCATCAAGATAAATCGGATAAGCCCGTATAATATTTTTTATTATGTTTATACCTGCTGAGGTATCCAAATCAAGATAATCAACTAAGGAAAGGTTATCAAATACGGCATATCCTCCAAGCAGGAATGAGTTCTCTTCAGCTTTCAGATAAGGTATAATTACGCCTGTTGTGATATTCTCAATCTCATTTAGGATATTAACCAGGGTATTATCGTTTCTTGTAACAAGTTCCTGCTGCTTTTGCTCTACGGCCTCCAAGTCCTCATGCACAATTTGTCCTTTTTCTATACCTTCTGATATAAAATATGATGCTTCTGATCCCTGTGTAACAAATATCAGGGATTCCATCTTAACAGTCTCATCTCTTGAAAGAAAATCTATGCATTTTTCTATATTCTTTTTTGCGGCATCTTCTCCGATAAGAAAATAACCTGTGTTAGCTATAGAAACCGATTTCTTATTCTTAAGCTTTAGGTTTTGAAAAGCCTCAAATGGCGTGGAACCTCTTCCCTCTGAGACTTCCTCATCGCCTTCAGAGCCTTTTTCAGGATCCGCTCCCTGACTTGAGCTGTATATTGCTGTCAGGACATACTCTCCTTCCTTATAATCGATTCCCATTACATGAATCAGATTTATCTCATCTATTTCTCTTCTGTTCATATCATGACTGCAGCCGTATAATTGAAAAAACAACATAATGATTATAATGATTAATGATTTTCTCATTCTATCCGTCCTATCCGAATCATTGCTTGAATTGTTTATTGCCGGTCACGTCTTTTGGCCGTTTCTTGAAATATTTCACCGGAAATCTGAATATAGTATCCTTAATATTTCTTTTCTCCACATCAACAAATGGTGATATATAAGCAGTATTATAATTATCCAGACTGCATAAATGTGTAATTAATAATATCACTCCTGCAGTAAGTCCGAAAAAGCCGACTACCGCTGCCAATACAGCCATAATGAATCTTATTAGTCTTATACCGCTGCTTAGATCCTGATTGGGCATTATAAATCCGGCAATTCCTGCCAATGCTACTATTACTACAACCGCCGGGGAAACAAGATTGGCTGTGACAGCCGATTGACCTACAACTAATCCACCCAAAATCGACATTGCTGTGCCAACCGCTTTAGGAAGCCGTAGTCCTGCCTCTATAATTATTTCAAAGGATATCAGCAGCCCCAGCACCTCCGATGCCGAAGAGAAAGGAACATTCTGTTTTGCAGCCTGAGTCGATAAAGCCAATTGAACCGGAAGCATCTGGCTTTGATATGTGGTTGCTGCTATATAAAATGCCGGCAAAAAAAGAGTTAAAATCATAGACATATATCTGATAATTCTTAAAGACGACCCAATTAAGAAATGATTGGCATAATCATCCGGTGACTGCATAAGCATAGGAAGCTGACAGGGAAGAATATATGCAAATGGTATGCCGTCAACCAGCAATGCAACTCTTCCGTCTGTCAGATTTGCAGAAACACGATCCGGTCTTTGAGTATACATAATCTGCGGGAAAATACTATGCCTGTTCTCTATTAAGTACTCCTCTATAAATGCAGGAGTAGACACATTATCTATATCAATGCTGTTAATAATGCTTCGTATCTTGTTTACCGTATTGGTATTGGCAATATTACTCAGATACACCAATGCAATATCTGTTTTAGATAACCTGCCGGCTGTAAGAAGCTCTATAACCAGATACTCAGACCTTATTCTTCTTCGTATTAATGCAGTATTCATACGTAGTACTTCTATGAAGGATTCTTTAGAGCCTTTCATAACATTTTCTTCCGACGGTTCTTGAATTGACCGCTTCTCGAACATTCTTATGTCATATACAATGGCTTTTTCTTCAGAATCAAAAATCAAAGCCACCATACCGCTTAGAACATATTTTACTAATAATTGATAATCAGCTTCTTCTATTGTAAATACATGATATGCTCCGCCTTCCAGCAGATAATCCATCGTTTCACGCTCGGTCTTACATTGAGCCAGATACGGATCAAATTTGAGAGATCTGAATACGGCCTCATCAAACAGTGCCTGATTTATCAATCCATCTACACAGAAAAGATGTACGGTTATGTTATTCTGATTTATTTTAATAGGTCTGACTACTATATCGTTACTTTTTTCAAACAGTTTTTTAAGCCATGCTGAATTTATTCTGTTTTCCATGTCTGCTCTCCGTTTGATTTCCTTATATAATCTCTTTATATAATCTCTATTTATACTCTCATAATGAGTTCCAACCATATATCTATATTTTCCTAACGGTACCGATAATATGCAAAAAAAGACACATAATTTATTGTAAGCTTGAATATTATCTGTTATAATATGTCCTATAAAATCATGCAGTGGCAGCAAAGCCGGTTGTCCTTCCATTCCCTGTTTTCTTCATGGCTGCTTGCATTCCTCTTTGAAGGTCAAACACCGGTTCAGTGACACGGGTTTTCTCAGGCGGAAGCCACTTAAGGCAGACTATACCGGTGCGCCATCTGCCCTTCTGGCCCCATATCAACGCAAAGGAAAAGGATATGAATCCGGCAGGACCGGTGTCGTTGGGGGTCGGTGTCCTTATGCTTGCGGTTAGCGTCAGAAAGAAAATACGAAATAGTGGATAGTATTAGACCGGATAATAAGTTGCTAAATGGGAATCCATACAATACATATATATTTATGTACCCCTGTAACTGTATCAGGGATTATTATATCCGAGAATTTGTGACTGTATATACAACAGATATGTAATATATATGCATTGTATGGATTCCCATATTTATAACTTCTGTTATTTGATTAATTTATCCTTCGTAAATTTTGGATTAATTGAAATAATCATCAACCAAATCTTTGATATGTACAGGAAATGCAATTCCCTTACTCAAATGTTTCAGAAATACCTCTGCTTCTGTCTCATCATCAGTAATATTCTCTGCAAGGCAGTAATCATTTTGTTCTTCTTCATTGCCGCCCACTCTGATACACTCCAAGCTGTATAGAGCATCCTTGAAAATCAGGTTATAAATGATTTCAATATCCTCTTCGCTTGCTGAAGTGGCTTTAGTTCTTAAAGACCGCATGATATACAATCAGGTCACCCCTTTAGTATAATATTTAACATAATAATTATATCAGTAAAATCAAGAGAATAATACAAAGATTCTTGCTTTTTGGCATGTAATTAATTGCATCGGAACCATATTGAGGTAAATCTCAAAACAATAGTTGTATGTACAGGAGTGTTATACCATATATGACATTTATAGGCTTGTTCTATTATGAAATCAAAAATAAAGAACAGGATTATCAGACCGTCTAAAAAAATTGCAAATTTTATTCTGATAATATCCTGTTCCTTTAAAATCATCTTACTGCATAATAATCATTATAATTATGCTGTCATAAAGTTATTTTATGGAATGTGATTTCTTTATACTAAATTATCTGTTTATATTTATATATTAAACTTCCATTGGACTTTCTTGTGCCATCCTTCTATATATGGCATATCGCTCCTTTGCCTGCTTTTCGGCTTGCCTGAATAATTCTTCTGCAATATCAGGGAATGCCTTAAATAACGAGCTGTATCGTACCTGTCCCATTAAGAAATCCCGAAAGCTTTCCTTTGGTTCTTTGGAATCCAGTATAAACGGATTCTTACCCTCCTTCTTCAGCATAGGATTATATCTGTAAAGATGCCAATATCCTGCCTGGACTGCTTTCTTAACAGTTTCCATGCTGCGCCCCATACCTTCCTTAATACCGTGATTAATACATGGTGAGTAGCATATGATAAGCGAAGGTCCTTTATAACTTTCAGCTTCTCTTAGTGCCCTTATCAGCTGAGAATTATCAGCATGAATTCCTACCTGTGCAACATAAACATTTCCATAAGTCATCATCATCCGCCCAAGGTCCTTCTTACCTTGCTTTTTACCGGATGCCGCGAATTTAGCGATTGCGGCTGTCGGAGTGGCTTTTGAAGCCTGACCGCCTGTATTTGAATATACCTCGGTGTCAAATACAAGTACATTCACATCCTCACCGTAAGCAAGTACATGATCCAATCCGCCATAACCTATATCATATGCCCATCCGTCACCTCCTTCAAGCCAGACAGACCTTTTCGTCAGGTAATCCCTATTCTGCTTTATATCATTTACAAGCTGAAGAATCTCAACATCGGTTGAAATAAAGTCTTCAAGAACCTCCAGTACTCTTCTGCCTGCTTTTTCGGATGCATCTGCGTCCTCTTTATAATGAATCCAGTCGTGAAAAGCCTTTTTCACCCTTTCTTCCACATTCATTCCATTTAGCTTTCTCATGCTCTCTTCCAGTTTGTTTCTGATTTGCTTTACTCCCAGATACATTCCAAAGCCATATTCTGCATTGTCCTCAAACAGTGAATTTGCCCATGACGGACCCTTACCGTCTTCATTTACAGTGTACGACATACTTGGTGCAGACGAAGCCCAGATAGACGAACATCCGGTAGCATTGGCTATCATCATTCTCTCACCAAACAGCTGTGTAACAAGCTTAATATAAGGTGTCTCACCGCAGCCTGCACATGCTCCCGAAAACTCCATTAACGGCTTTTTAAACTGGCTGTCCTTAAATGACTGTCCATAGGCAAGATCCTTTTTAAATCTTACATTGCTAATGGCATACTCCCAGTTCGTTACCTCTTTTGGAAGCTGGGACTCTATAGGCTTCATTATTAATGCCTTACCCTTAGCCGGACATATATCCGCACAATTACCGCATCCGGTACAATCCATTGGGCTAATCTGAATTTTATAGTGCAATCCCTCATATGCCTTGCCATTTGCCTTCTTTGTAGCAAATGTATCGGGAGCCTTGCTAAGCTCATCATCATTTAACAGGAACGGTCTGATAACCGCATGAGGGCATATATATGAGCACTGATTACATTGAATACATCTTTCTTCTATCCACTCAGGTACATTAACTGCAATTCCCCTTTTCTCATATGATGTAGTTCCGGATGGAAATGTTCCGTCCTCTATGCCCTTAAATGCACTTACCGGAAGCTCACCTCCCTTTAGTTCAGACATCGGACGCATGATTTTTCTGATAAATTCAGGCTCTTTCTTATCAGATTCCTTATCATCGGGACAATCAGACCAGCTCTTGGGAATCTCTATTTCACGTATAGCATTGATTCCCTGATCTACGGCTTCATGATTCATCCTTACGACATTTTCACCCTTGTTCCCGTACATCTTACTAATACTATCCTTTAATTCCTTAACATATATATCCTCAGGAAGAAGCTGTGTCAGCTTAAAGAATGCTCCCTGCATTACCATGTTTATTCTGTTCCTAAGACCGATTTCGTTGGCGATGCCGATTGCATTGACAGTAAAGAAGCGTGCATTTTTTTGTGCCAGCTTTCTTTTCATGGTTGAAGGCAGATGTTCTTCGATCTCCTTTTCATCCCACTGTGTGTTTAGAACAAAGATGCCACCCGGCTTTAAGCTTTCGATAAGATCATATTTATAAACATAAGAGGGGTTATGACAGGCTACATAATCCGCAT
>DUQV01000114.1 GCA_012837605.1 Clostridiales bacterium
CAGTACATAATGTCAAAGGATGTGGAAAAACTATATACCTTCAGAGTAAGTAATGAGGTATTAAATGAGCTTGAAAGCTGTGCCGGACGTTATATTAAGCATTATATAGATCACGAATTCAAATCGAATGAGCTTATTCAGACCTTGATAAGGTGAAAGTAATAGTGTAATAAAAATCAATATTAAGCAGATTATGTTATAATTATGAGTTGAAATTATCTTCCTTTAAGGTTAAAATGGTATGAACTCATCTGCACTGTGGAGGGATTGATATGAAAAGGGTATTGTTTTGCGTGATTTCAATATTATATATTCTTATGCTGACAGCTTGTACCAAGGAAGAAATATTTATTACTTCAGATGATATTACAAGTAATACTATGCTGGTAAAACGAAATGGCAGCCTGTATGTTGCAATTGTTGAAGATTTTGATAAAAGCTATTATAATCTTGGAGAGCTTAATGAATTTGTTTCAAAGGAAGTAAATGCATATAATGATAAAGTCGGAAGTAAAGAAGTAACTATAGAAGAACTGGAGTTAAAGAACGGTAAGGCTATAATGATTCTGGGATATACCAAGATGGCACATTACAGTGTATTTAACAATATACCCGCGGCATATTTCAGTGCAGAAACAGAGAATGTTGCTCTGGAGCTTCCTGACCGATATGTGGATGCCAGGAAAGAAACAACAGTTGATAAAGAAGCTGCATTTAAGAACAAGAAGAATCAGGTTTTGGTTCTATATGAGCCCTATGAGATAATCGTTGAAGGTGATATCAGGTTTTACAGCGAAAATGCAACTCTTCTAGAAGACAATAAAATTAGGAGTAACAGCGAGGATATGACGGTGGTAATCTACAGACAATAAGCTGTATTGAAGCAAGTTACTGTATTTTCTCATGAAAATAATTATTTATGAGAAATTATAGTTTAAATAAGAAAGAACCCGCCATGGGGTTTATTATACTAAATTATGTATAGACATAAGCGATGAAAGAGAGGATAAAGAGAGGATAGTATGGAAAAAACGATGGACAAGATTGTAGCCTTGGCAAAGGCTAGGGGATTTGTATATCCCGGTTCTGAAATCTACGGTGGACTGGCTAATTCATGGGATTACGGCAATCTGGGAGTTGAGCTGAAGAATAATATAAAAAGAGCTTGGTGGCAGAAATTTATCCAGGAACACCCTTATAATGTAGGAATTGACAGTGCGATTATTATGAATTCGCAAACATGGGTTGCATCCGGTCATCTGAAAGGGTTTTCGGATCCGCTTATGGATTGTAAGGAGTGCCATGAGCGCTTCCGTGCTGACGAGATTATTGAGGATTATATCAAAAAACATGATATCAAATTGGAATCCTCTGTTGATGCCATGACTCATGATGATATGAAAAAATATATCGATGATAATAAAATAGCCTGTCCAACATGTGGTAAGCATAATTTTACGGATATACGTAATTTTAATCTGATGTTTAAAACATTCCAAGGAGTTACTGAGGACTCTAAAAATGTGGTTTATTTAAGACCTGAAACTGCTCAGGGCATATTCGTTAATTTTAAAAATGTTCAAAGAACCTCACGTAAAAAGATACCGTTTGGTATAGGTCAGATAGGTAAGTCATTCCGTAATGAGATTACTCCCGGAAACTTTATATTCCGTACCAGAGAATTCGAACAGATGGAACTGGAATTTTTCTGTGAGCCGGATACGGATTTGGAATGGTTTGCATATTGGAAGCAATTCTGCATAGATTGGCTTAAGAATCTTGGCTTAAAGGATGAGGAGCTTAGAGTAAGAGACCATGATGCTGCTGAGCTTTCCTTCTACAGTAAAGCTACCACAGACATCGAATTCTTATTCCCATTCGGTTGGGGTGAGCTATGGGGCATTGCAGACCGCACAGACTATGACCTGACTCAGCACCAAAATTTATCTAAGGAAGATATGAGCTATTATGATGATGAGAAGAAGATAAGGTATATTCCTTATGTTGTAGAACCGTCGCTGGGTGCAGATCGTGTTACCTTGGCATTTTTATGCTCTGCCTATGACGAGGAAGAGATTGCAGATGGAGATATGCGTACGGTTCTTCGTTTCCATCCTGCTATTGCACCTGTAAAGATTGGTATTCTTCCTCTGTCTAAAAAATTGGCTGAGCCTGCAGAGAAAATATACTTGGAATTATGCAAATACTATAATTGTGAATATGATGACAGAGGTAATATCGGAAGACGCTATCGCAGACAGGATGAAATAGGAACACCATATTGTATCACATATGACTTTGATTCGGAAACAGATGGCTGTGTTACTGTACGTGATAGGGATACAATGAAGCAGGAAAGGGTTAAAATAGCAGATTTGAAAGCATATTTTGAGAATAAGTTCATTTTTTAGAAAAAGTACTTCCCTTATTCGGGATACCTGTGCTATAATGCTAGCTGGACTCTATTAGGTACTAAAAAATGTACTTTTGAAAATGTTATCAATAGTATTCGTGCTAAAAGAAACCCGTATAATTTAAACGGATTATGAATACAAAAAAATATATATAGGAGGCTTATACAATATGACGAAATGGGTTTATATGTTTAAAGAAGGTAAAGCTGATATGAGAAACCTTCTTGGAGGAAAAGGTGCCAACTTGGCAGAAATGACGAATTTGGGATTGCCCATTCCCCAAGGATTTACAGTGACTACAGAAGCTTGTACAGATTACTACAACAGCGGTAAGATGATACAGGACGAAGTTAAAAATCAGATTTTTGACGCATTAAGAAAGCTTGAAGAGATAGAGGGCAAGAAGTTTGGTGATGCCGAGAATCCCCTGCTTGTTTCAGTCCGTTCCGGCGCAAGAGCATCAATGCCCGGTATGATGGATACTATTCTTAACCTTGGTCTTACAGATGTTGTTGTTGAAGGTTTTGCCAAGAAGACAGGCAATCCGAGATTCGCATATGATTCTTACAGAAGATTTATTCAGATGTTCTCCGATGTTGTTATGGAGATTCCCAAGTCAAAATTTGAAAGAGTTTTGGATGAAATCAAGGAGACTAAGGGCTTAAAATCTGACAGCGATATGTCTGCAGAAGATTTAAAGGAAGTAATTGCTAAGTTTAAGGTACTATATAAGGAAGAAAAGGGAACAGACTTCCCTCAAGAGCCGGAGAAGCAGTTAATTGAAGCCGTAACAGCAGTATTCCGTTCATGGGATAATCCCCGTGCTATCTATTACAGAAGAATGAACGACATTCCGGGAGATTGGGGTACGGCAGTTAACGTGCAGGCTATGGTCTTTGGTAATATGGGTGATACATCAGGAACAGGTGTTGCATTTACCCGTAATCCTGCTACAGGAGAAGCTAAAATCTATGGTGAATATCTGATCAATGCACAGGGCGAGGATGTTGTTGCAGGTATAAGGACACCAAATCCTATCAGTCAGCTTGAACAGGATATGCCTGAGGTATATAAGGAATTCATAAGGATAGCAAATCTTCTTGAGGAACATTACAAAGACATGCAGGATATGGAGTTTACTATAGAGGATAAGAAGCTCTATTTCCTTCAGACCCGCAGCGGTAAGAGAACAGCAGCAGCAGCTCTTAAGATCGCATGTGATTTAGTAGACGAAGGAAAGATCACTAAAGAAGAAGCCATCATGAGAATCGATGCCAAATCCTTAGATCAATTGCTTCATCCTACATTTGATGCAGATGCATTAAAGGCTGCTAAGCCTATCGGAAGTGCTCTGCCCGCATCACCCGGAGCAGCAGCCGGTAGAGTATACTTTACTGCTGAGGATGCTGTTAAGGCAAATGAGCAGGGTGAAAGAGTAATACTTGTTCGTCTTGAGACTTCACCTGAGGATATTGAAGGTATGCATGCCTCCAGAGGTATCCTGACAGTTCGTGGCGGTATGACATCTCACGCTGCAGTTGTTGCCCGTGGTATGGGTACATGCTGTGTTTCAGGCTGCGGTGAAATTAAGATAAATGAAGAAGAAAAATACTTTACTTTAGGTGGACATACAATAAAAGAAGGAGATTATATCTCCCTTGACGGTACCACAGGTAATATCTATCTTGGTGATATGAAGACTGTTGAGGCTTCAATCAGTGGTAACTTTGAGAGAATAATGAAGTGGGCTGATGAAATCAGAACACTTAAGGTTAGAACAAATGCTGATACACCGGTTGATGCAGCCAATGCGGTTAAATTCGGTGCAGAGGGGATAGGTCTTACCAGAACTGAGCATATGTTCTTCGAGCCTGAGAGAATTCCCAAGATTAGAAAGATGATATTAAGTAAGACAGAAGAAGCCAGAGAGGCAGCACTGAATGAATTAATTCCTTATCAGAAGAATGATTTTAAGGGAATATATGAGGTAATGGAAGGAAGACCTGTTACCATCCGTTTCTTAGATCCTCCGCTTCATGAGTTCGTTCCTACAGATCCTGAGGATATTGCTGATTTGGCTAAGGAAATGGGTCTTTCCGTAGCAGAGGTAAAAGCCACCTGTGAAGAACTGCACGAGTTCAACCCTATGATGGGACACAGAGGATGTCGTCTGGCTGTTACTTATCCTGAGATTGCAAGAATGCAGACCAGAGCGGTTATGGAAGCAGCAATTGAGGTTAAGAATGAAAAAGGCTTCAATGTTGTTCCTGAAATCATGATTCCGCTTGTTGGAGAGAAGAAGGAACTGCAATTTGTTAAGGAAGTTGTAGTAGAAACAGCAGAAGCTGTAAAGAAGGAAATGGGTTCCGATATCGAATACCATGTAGGTACAATGATTGAAATACCTCGTGCGTGCTTACTTGCCAATGAGATTGCAGAGGAGGCTGATTTCTTCTCCTTCGGTACAAATGACCTTACACAGATGACCTTCGGATTCTCCCGTGATGATGCAGGCAAGTTCTTGGATTCTTACTATAAGAATCAGATTTATGAGTCAGATCCATTCGCAAGACTTGACCAAAACGGCGTAGGACAGTTGGTTAGCATGGCTGTACAAAAAGGACGGGCTACCAAGCCTAATCTTAAGCTTGGTATCTGTGGTGAGCATGGCGGAGATCCTTCCACCATCGAGTTCTGCCATAAAGTCGGACTGGACTATGTGTCCTGCTCACCGTTTAGAGTACCGATAGCAAGACTTGCAGCAGCACAGGCAGCTATTGCTAACAAGTAATGCTATTCTTAGCATAACGATTGCGAAATTAATTTAAATACTGAGAACTCCGTTTCGACTATAATGGTTGCGGCGGAGTTCTTTTTTTGCTCAATTGTATTGATACGAGTGATAAAACAGCGATGGATGTTGCAGATGAAATATATTCCATAGTCATTGAGTAAGTTTGTCAAGTCATAATTCCATATTATTAAAATGAGGATTGTTCGTGCTATGTTTTAAAATTTGCTATAATATAATTATAAAAGGGAATCGCCAGAGAGTGGTTGACCAGTGAGGAGTAAAAACCTTCCTAGACTCGCCAAAGTACAGGGAAGGTTTTTTACGTTAATGACATATTAGATTAATGCTCCATATTAGCTATGATGAAAGTGTTAATATGAGCTTTTTAGTTAATCTTTATAAGTTTACTTTTATGCCGGTATAAAACCAAATCTTAAAAATTGCTGTAAATATAGCTGTAAATTAACATGTAAATATGCATTGATTATTCTTGCTGTATCATATATAATATTGACATAAGGAGATGATGATTATGCCCAATATCAAACCAATATCAGATTTAAGAAATTATACAGAGGTACTAAATGAGGTTAGGGAGGACAGCCCGGTTTATTTAACCAGAAATGGCAGAGGAGAATATGCAATTATAAAGCTTGAGGATTTAGATAAGATAAGAGCTACAATCAGATTGTTGGCAAAACTGGAAGAGGGTGAGAAATCAGCAAGAGAGAAAGGATGGCTTTCAGCGGATGATGTTGAAGCCACATTGGGATTATAACAATGCCTAAACTGGAATACTCGCCATTGGTACTGGAGGATTTACAAAATATCCGCAGTTTCATTATAGATAATTGGGGAGAGGATGCAGCCTGGAGAATCCTGTGTTTTTATTACGAGCAGCACAGGCAACAGTGAATAATTGATAAGGTAGATGATAAATAAAAAGAGGGATGAAAATGGCAAATCCAGAACTAATACAAATCATTGAGAAATTCTCAGAATCCGGATGGGATCTGATTGATGTGCCATCGAAAAAATGGCTGGCAGACAACAATTTGGCAGATGCAACGGCAGAATTAATAAAAGCAGTTGAACAGGCAGACAAGGAATGCGGAAGCTGTGGCTGTGAATTTGACCCGCTATATAAAAGGGCATTGGAGTTATTAAACGTATAAATAAAATAAGAGGGGAGCAATGTTATGAATAATGAACTGAAAATCAAAATGTACTCATTTACCATTGACTGTATTAACCCACTTGAATTGGCAGAATTCTATGCAAAGCTGCTTAAGTGGAACGTAGTATTTAATGATGAAGAATACGCATGTGTAGCTGCCCCGGGAACCAATGAGGGAGAATATCCCTGTATTTTATTTCAGAAGAATCCTGAGTATAAACCGCCTGTATGGCCGGAAGAGCCCGAGGCTCAACAGCAAATGGCACATCTTGACTTGGCCGTTAATGACTTGGAAGAAGCGGTTCCATATGCAATAAAGTGTGGTGCAACAGTCGCAGACAAGCAGTTTTCTGATCATTGGAGAGTTATGTTTGATCCTGCCGGGCACCCTTTTTGCTTATGTAATATGAAGTCGGTTATAGAAAGTGACCATTTTAAATTGTTATAAAAGGAGTTAAATCCTGTTTCAGTTACGGGTATTAATCCCATAACATGCTTTTGTAATGCCTATTATCCGATAAGGAGGACACAAGATGTCAGTACCACAGGTCAATATTATTGTGAAATATAATGATAAACAACTGACAATTCCATGCAAAAAACAGCAATCGATTTTGGATGCTCTCACAGAAAATCATATCTTTATAAGTGCTGTATGTGCGGGAAGAGGTACCTGTGGTAAGTGTAGAATCAAGGTTCTTGAGGGAGAGATCGCAATAAGCAGGGAGGATGAGTTATTCTTCTCAAAGACGGAACTGGAAGAGGGATATCGACTCTCTTGTACAGCATATCCGGGAACGGATTGTACAATATCATATGATATAAATGAAGAACGGGATTTTTATATCGTAACAGATTCCGATATTCGTATTAATAATATAAATGACAGAAAAGATAAAGTAGAAAAAGAAGATAAAGAGAAAAAAGAAAAGAAAGAAAAGAAAGAAGAGAAAGAAGAGAAAGGATTGGATGTATCATGTACGGGTTATAAGACACGCAATCCGGATTTTGATAAAAAATATATGAGTACAGATATTTCAGAGAAGAAATTTGGAATCGGCATAGATATCGGCACCACAACCATAGCAATGCAATTGACAGATTTAGAAAATGGAGAAATCATAGATACTTTTTCAACAATAAATAAGCAAAGAAGCTATGGTGCAGATGTTATCAGCCGTATAGAAAGCTCGAACAAGGGTAAAAAGGAAGAGCTTAGACAATGTATAGTTAAAGATTTAACAGAAGGTATCGGCAGATGGATTAATCCTGATACTGCTTTGCAGATTGAGCATATTGTCATTGCCGGCAATACTACAATGATACATCTTCTTATGGGATATTCTTGTGAGACCTTAGGCGTATATCCATTTACCCCGGTGAATATTAAGACGATATACACAACTTATGACAAGCTGCTGGAAGATTCAACATGGAATATACCTATTGTAATCTTTCCGGGAATATCAGCCTTTGTAGGCGGAGATATTGTAGCCGGATTATTGACATGTAATTTTGCTGATGATAAGAAGTTAAAATTACTGATTGATCTTGGAACAAATGGTGAAATGGCAATTGGCAATAGCAGAAAAATCATTGCAGCCTCTACAGCGGCAGGACCTGTTTTTGAAGGAGGAAATATCACGTTTGGTACTGGGAGTATCCCAGGTGCAATCTGTAACGTAAATATAACAGAAGGAGAATGCCATGTAAAAACCATTGCAGGCAAGCCTCCGATTGGGATTTGTGGTACCGGCGTTATAGAAGCTGTCTGCGAGCTGTTTAAGGAGGGCATTATAGATGAAACCGGTTTACTTAGGGAGGAGTATTTTGAGGACGGTTATCCTTTGGTTTATAGCAATTCTTCCGATAAATTAGTCTTTACGCAAAAAGATATAAGGGAGATTCAATTAGCCAAATCAGCCATAAGAGCAGGGGTGGAAATACTGCTAAGACGATACGGGGTGTCGTATGAGGATATTGATACTGTATATCTAGCCGGTGGATTTGGATACAAGGTGGATGTAAGAAAAGCTATGAAGATAGGTCTGCTTCCAAAGGAATTTGACGGAAAGGTTCAGGCTGTTGGTAACAGTTCATTAAGTGGTACGGTTAGATATATATGTGATAAGGATGCGATAAAACATATTGCTCATATACTGGATACATCTCATGAAATCAACTTATCGAATGATATGGATTTTAATGAACTTTATGTAAAACATATGTACTTTTAGCAGGGTAATTTCAATAAAAGGTTTTATTAAGACAGCCGGGATTATCTGCTATAAGAAAAGCACCATTGTATTGCAGAGAATGCTTACAATGGTGTTTTGAATTAGAGATTTCTTAATTCTTATATTTTTATGGGGGATTATTTTTATTGTAACTTACAGTTCAATAGGTTCAAATCTCAGGCGAACCTCAGGACATTTCTTAATTTGAGTATAATAATTCTCAGCCCAGTCCTCACCTTGGGAAGGATCATTTTCGCCGCTTGCAGGAGGTGCAAATATTTTCAGGTCCAAATCACAAGGACCGGATAACGGCTTCTCAAAGAATGCTGACATCATATCGATTGTCTTAACTCCCGGAGCCTTGTAGAACCAATATCCATTAAGCTCCATCATAAGATTTAGATCTTTAATTTCATCATCGAATATCACTTCTGCAAAATGTGGGTTTCCTTCAAAATGAAGCGGAATGGATAAGCCTGTGGAGTCTTCCGAACCGCCCCAGCGGAGTGTCACAGGGAAGGAGACTTCCTCGCCGAGTGTCATGCCAGATTTGAAATAATCATCGTGTATAATTTCCTTATAGGTTTTCATGACAGGCTGCTCGATACCCACCTCTTTATTGTTCGGGTCGGTGATTTCAAGACCTAATCTGCCGTCATCCCTAAACTGGTAAAATGTAAAGCCTGAAAACCAGGTGGCATTTTCTTCTTTTATCATATCACAGAATTCCCGAACCATTTTTGCCTGATCATAAGGACCGGTAACATCACCATCTGCATTAAATTCCGACATAAGCAGTGGCTTCTGTATTCCTCCGCACAGATAACTGAATCGCTCATAGCTGCGTTTAGTCAGATCATAAATATCCTGTACAGTTTCTCTTCTATGAGTTTTTCCTCCCCGTTCGGCGACATCATAAGGCCATCCCCAATGGAGTGCCAAATATTTGTCTATTGACCATATATCAGTCTGGCGTACGGCTTCTGTGAATTCAGCTTCTTTTTCTATTTCCTCCTTCTCGGGATCTTCAACTCCCCCGATACAGAGAATGGTTTTAACATTAGGAGCATATTCCTTTATAATTTTATGGAAACGTACAAAGAAATCTGCTACTTCCTGATATGTACAACGCTTATTAAAGGAAAACCAATTCCCGGTTGCTTCATGGTTAATGCGCAGAAACATTCGTCCAAAGGTTCTCAGATCATTTGCAATAGCGATCAGATGGTCATCTGACACATTAGGGTCAATAGTTAAGGTAAGAATAACATCCTGACCATGCCTTCTTATATCCCTCATAAAGATAAAGGGCTCATCATTAAGGTCTCCGTTTAGACCACCCTTATATGGGAAGTAATCATCATAAGGGTAATCCCATGCAAAAGATACATCATCACTGGCATGGGCTATACTCGCGCGAACAGGCCAGCCTTCATCCAAAGGATAATAACAATACATTAGATTTATCGCTCTATGCGGTCTGCCAAGCCTGTGTAAAATATAATCCTGGTTCACATAGCTGCCACGCTCACTGCCCACACCCAAGTCTACGCTGCATTTAGCCGAGCCCATATTCACGTAATATGCCTTCGAATTTTTGCTCATTTTAGTCCTCCTTACATTATGAGAGGATTATCTTCTTAATGTCTTAAGAAGATAAATCCTCCATAGATTAGGATGAGTATAACATAAACTTACATCTATAACAATGTAGTATTTTATAGTTGTTTTGTGTAATTAATAGAGTATTAACATTATAGACATATATAGATGTTGATTTATGTAAGACGATGATTTATTATATTTATATGTGAATAGATATCAGTGACTGCATAATACAACCGATGGATAACACTTTGGTATGCCTATACCCGATAAAACAATAAAAATTTTATTGTCTTGGAGGTATCCATATGATAAATTCAGTAGAGCTGCGGGAATTCCTGCTTAAAGCAAAAAAGAAAACTTATGCCGGAAAAGGTGCCGAAAGCACTCCGTCCAGACCATGTTCACATGATTTTAGATATAAGGAGAACGATTTTATTTATATTGATACTTATCTCGGAGGTGAGTGTTTTATAGGAGAAGAAGCCGTATGGAAAAACAATGCTCCGATCTGGGGAATGAATTATTGCGGAAGAGTTATAAGAGAGAATTTTTGTGGTGACTTTTTAAAATCAGCTCTGTACAAGGTACCATATGATAAGCCTTATCGGGGACCCGCATATTTTCAGGACAGAGATTATGTGTATGTATGTAAGGTTGAGGGAGCAATAGAGTGGTTTCAGGGATATGAAGAAATATTATATCTCAATGAGAAAATTTATGAATGCTATTTTCATGGCGGGAAAGTAATATAAAGGAACCGGCTTATTCGAGGACAAAACAGGTCATGATATAAATGAATTGAAAATAGCATTGTATTTTTAGATTGGTTATATTATATTGTAAGCTTATTAAAATGGTATGGAAACATACTATTATTCATGTTATGATAATTAGATACTTCAGTGTATTATGAAGAATGTATCAGCTTATTAATAAAAAAAGGATTGGTGATTGTATGAAAAAGATAAAGAAGCTTATGCTTATTGGAGTAATAACAGTTATAGCAGCAATATCCTTAATTGCATGCGGCAAAAAAAACACAGATAATGATATTGTTAATATAGGTGTAACAGATTCTCTCAGTTCGGTGAATCCTCTGCTGCAGGACGGGACAGAGGTGGTAAAATATACCACATCACTGGTATTTTTGCCATTGATGGAACTTAATAAAGATATGGAATTCGTAGGTCAACTGGCAAAAGATATTACTACACAGGACAATAAGACATTTACAATTCATTTAGATGAAAATGCGGTTTGGTCTGATGGTGAGCCTGTTACCTCCGAAGATGTAGTATTTACGTATTTGCTTTGGACCAGCCCCGAAATTGGCAGCGTAGGTATGTCTATGGAGAAGATTGTGGGAACAGGGGACGATGGATATGCAGAGCAGGGTGCCACTTCATTAAGCGGAGTTGTGGCTTTAGATGAGAAGACAGTACAGATAACCACGAAATCTGAAATGGCATTGCATTCATTTAAGAACATTTTCGGTCGCTATATTCTTACTCTGCCCAAGCATGTTCTGAAAGATGTGCCAAGAAAAGACCTTTTGTCCTATGACTGGTTTAATGCACCGACTGTTGTCAGCGGACCGTATTTTATCAGGGATGTTGATTTGAATCATTATGTAACCTTGGAAGCTAATGAGAATTTCTTTATGGGTGCACCAAAAATTAAGAATCTTAATATTAAGGTTGTAACGGCAAGTCAGCTTCTTGCCGGACTAAAATCAGGTGAAATTGACCTTGTTCAGCAGACTATGGGAGCAATACTGCAGGAGGATTACGATTCTGTAAGAAAACTTGACAACATCACAGTATATGACGGAACACCGGTGACGATACAATCTGTTTTCTTTAATACTGAACGTGTCACGGACAGAAGGATTCGTCAGGCAATTTTGTACGGAATAGATAGGCAGACAATTCTGAGTGATTTGGTAAAGAGCGATGGTGAAATAGTGGATGGTTTCTTAGCCAGTGCAGGACCGTTTTATGATGATGTGACACCGGCAGCTTATGATCCTGATATGGCCAGGCAGCTTCTTAGTGAAGCAGAGGCCGATGGATGGGACAAATCCACTCAATATACATTCTATGTGAACAGCGGTGACACCACCTTTGTACAGATAGCAAGCTTTATAGCCGCCCAGCTTGGTGAACTGGGTCTTAATATACAGATAAATACGGTAGATATTTCAACATTGCTGTCTGTAGCAGGAACAGGTGAGTTTGATATGTTGGCCGTACAGTATACCTTTACACCTGTAGACCCTTATACTGATATCAGCTGGCTGTTATCAGAGGGGGGATGGACAAGATACTATAATGAAGAAGTTGCCAAAGCTCTTGATATAACACAGAAATCAACCGACCTTGATGAGATTATTAAACAATACAGAACAGTTACAGAGTATACTCAGCAGGATGTACCTATGATTTCTGCTTATGTTATCAGTGCTTTGGGTGCGGTAAATAACCGGCTTAAGAATGCTGTGCCGGATGTATACGGAACATTTATCAATGTCCATGAATGGGAAATTGCAAAATGACGGAGAGTTGGCAGATGGAACACTTATTACGTGTAGAGAATCTTTCAATAGCATTTGTTGAGGAAAAGAAGCAGAATGTCGTAGTAGATAAAGTCAACTTCTCTGTAAAGTCCGGAGAAGTTCTGTGTATTGTAGGCGAATCCGGCTGTGGTAAAAGTGTGACTGCTTTATCAATCCTTGGTTTACTTGGTCCTAATGCCCATATTATTGAAGGAAGTATCATATTAGATGGAAAAGATCTTCTGAAAATGAGTGAAAAAGAAATAGATAAAATCAGAGGCAATGAAGTAACCATGGTATTTCAGGATGTAATGAACAGTTTAAATCCCGTACTTACTATTGGTAATCAGCTGACTGAAGTAATTCATATCCATATGGGATATGATAAGAAAAGAGCAGCCGAATATGCCGTAAAAATGCTTAAAAAAGTAGGGCTGCCGGATGCAGAGGCTGTCATGAAGAAATACCCTCACATGCTTTCAGGCGGAATGCAGCAAAGAGTCATGATAGCCATGGCATTAGCCTGTGGACCAAAGCTAATTATTGCAGATGAACCTACTACTGCCTTGGATGTTACCATTCAACTGCAGATTATGAAGCTTTTGGTGGAGCTTCAGAAGGAATTTCATATGTCAATTGTATTAATTACCCATGATATAGGGCTTGTGGCAGAGCTTGCAGACAAAGTAATAATAATGTATGCCGGACAATTCGTCGAGGAGACTTCTGTATACAGGCTTTTTGAGCATCCTGCACATCCGTATACCAGGGCTCTTCTTGAATCGGTTCCGTGTATATATGATGATCCGTATAAGAAGCTTACATCCATCCCCGGTACTGTTCCGGAGTATTATCAGGATATCGAAGGATGCAGATTCTATGAGCGTTGCAAATATTCCGTTTTAGCCTGTAAACAGGAACAGACCTATTCTGAATTCAAAGAAGGACATTTCGTAAGATGTCACCGTGCAGAAAAGGGGGAGATTCCTTTTGTATAACAATGAAGATAATAATGGAGAGAGAAAGCCTCTGGTTGTTGTTAGTGAATTGAAAAAATACTACCCGGTAAAGGGTTTGAATATAGGTAAGAATACACCCGTCATTCATGCAGTGGATGGCGTGAATTTGGAGATATATGAAGGAGAAACACTTGGTATTGTTGGTGAATCCGGTTGTGGAAAGTCTACTATCGGACGTCAGATTGTAGCCCTGGAGAAGCCTACTTCAGGGCGTGTTATATATCAGGGAGAAACGCTTTCCGACATGCCTTTCGGGTGCCTTCGCAAGATAAGAACTCATATACAGATGGTGTTTCAGGATTCAACCTCTTCTCTTAATCCCAGAAAGCAGGTCTATGATATACTTGCAGCTCCAATGCTGTATCATGGTATTGTGGAGAAAGAAGGGCTGAACGCTGAAGTCAACAGGCTTTTGGATCTTGTCGGATTGCCAAAGTCGATGAAATACAGATATCCGCATGAATTTTCAGGCGGACAAAGACAAAGAATCGGTATTGCAAAAGCCCTGTCGGTAAAACCAAGACTGATAGTCTGCGATGAGCCTGTAAGTGCATTAGATGTGTCAGTACAGGCTCAAATTCTGAATCTGTTAAAACAACTGCAGGATGAACTGAAATTAACATATGTCTTTATTTCTCATGGACTTGGTGCGGTTCGGTATGTAAGCAGCCGCATAGCGATTATGTATCTTGGCAGAATAGTAGAAATTGCTGACACACAGGAATTGTTTGACGACCCTATACATCCATATACACAAGCCTTGTTTGATGCTTCACCTCTTCCGGTTCCTAAGCTCAGGGGAAGGCAGAGAATAGTTCTTAAGGGCGATATCCCGTCATCGGTAAATATTCCAAGTGGATGCAGATTTCACACCAGATGCCCGTATGCCATAGAATCCTGCAGAATTAATGATCCTGAGCTTATATCTGTTGAAGGCAGCAAAGGGCATAAGGCTGCCTGTCCGGTGCTTATGGCACAAAGATCTGAGTGAAAGAAATAGCTTTTGCAGTATAAAACATGTGCATTTAGGAATGAGGAATATAATGATTAAATACATTATAAAAAGAACAATGATTGCCATACCGGTTCTTATAGGTATTACAATTTTGGATTATGCCATTATGAGTCTTGCCGGCAGTCCCTTGGAGATGATGATTGGACCAAAGACTACTGAAGCGGCATTGGAAGCCAAAGCAATTCAACTGGGATTGGACAAGCCCTTTTATGTTCAGTATTTTGTTTGGCTTATGAACGTGCTGCGTGGCAATCTGGGCTATTCGATAAAGAGCTATCAACCGGTAAGTCAGATTATAGGCAGCCATCTGGGACCAACACTTCTATTAATGGGAACTTCAATGCTTGTGGGATTGGCTATAGCCATACCTATCGGTATATATAGTGCAGTTCACAGATATACAAAGAGAGATTATACTCTTGTTACCATATCATTTTTTGGAACGAGTATACCCAGTTTTTTCCTGTCATTAATATTTATATACTTATTTACCGTAAAGCTTGGTTGGCTTCCGTCAAGCGGTATAAAAACTGCAGGAGGAGATGAAGGCGTGGCTGATTTAATTTGGCATCTTATCATGCCCGTCCTGATTCTTGCCATATCTATTGCAGGTTCAAACATACGTTATGTAAGAAGTGCGGTTCTTGAGATTTTGCAGAAAGATTATGTACGAACGGCAAAATCAAAAGGTATTGGGCGTTTTCTAACAATAAACAAACATGCACTTCGTAATGCTCTGATACCCATTGTAACTGTAATCGGAATGCAGATACCTATGCTTTTTGGCGGGGCGGTAATAATTGAACAGATATTTAGCTGGCCGGGGCTGGGGCTAATCACAATGAATGCCATAACAGGCAGGGATTATCCGGTAATCATGGGAGTGGCACTTCTGACGGCAGTTGTTGTGCTGCTTGCGAATCTGATAACAGATATTGTATATGCATTGGTAGATCCGACTATAAAATACTAGTTTTTGATATACTATATAAATAAACCTATTTGGGAAGCATAGGAATGGAGTTTATTATGAAGCAAAATTCTGAAGGATTAGAATATAATAACAGCACTGTTAAAATGGTAATAGGACGTTTTCGGAAGCATAAGCTTGCGGTAGCAAGCCTGTATTTTCTGTGCTTTATGACTGTTTTGGCCATACTTGCCCCTATTATTTCACCCTATGATCCGAATAAGGTCAGTACATCCTTTTCCGCACCTCCTTCACTTGCACATTGGCTTGGAACAGACCAAATTGGCAGGGACATGTTCAGCAGGTTGTTATATGCCACCAGGATATCTTTGTTTGTCGGATTTGCTACAACTGTTATATCTACCGTTATTGGAGTTGTTCTGGGACTTATTGCAGGATATTTTGGAGGTATTGTTGATATTATTATTATGCGTATAACTGATACTATTATGTCATTTCCTTATATTTTGCTGGTGCTCGTGGCAGCAGCCATATTTGGACCAGGATTGTGGAATATTATTCTTATTCTTGGCTTTGTGGATTGGCCGGGGGCAGCCAGATTAGTGCGCGGTAATGTTCTGTCACTTAGGGAAACTAATTTTGTCAAGGGAAACATAGTGGCAGGTATGCCTAACAGATATATCCTTTTTTCGGAGATACTGCCCAATACTATAGGTCCTATTCTTGTATATGCTACCTCTGTATTTGCCATAACAATATTAGACGAAGCGGCACTTGGATTTCTTGGAATGGGAGTTCAGCCTCCTACAGCAAGTCTTGGTAATATATTAAACGGAGCAGAATCAATAACCATACTGACAAGTAAGTTTTGGCTTTGGGTTCCGGCGGGTGTAATAATCATATTATTGGTTTTGAGTATTAATTTTGTTGGGGATGCACTTAGGGATGCTATAGACCCGTCAGCTAAGGAATAACATTCATTAGAGCGAAATAAATAAATATTATTGTTAAAAGATACTAATATATTGTCAGATTACACTAGGAGAATTCTACAAAATTAACAAAAGTCTGTAACGGCACTAACAAAAAGTCCGAAATTCTGTTATAATATTATATAGGAGAGTGAAGTTGTATTGTACCTGTGTTGGTTTGAGAAAGAATAGGAGAGATTTAATGTATGAATTAGGAGACTATATTATTTATGGCAACCATGGTGTATGTAGGGTAGAGGATATAGGCAGTCTTGATATATCCGGTGTCGACAACAGCATTGAATGTTATACACTTCAACCTGTATTTTCGAAGGCAAGCACATTATATACCCCGGTAGATAATGATAAGGTGTCAATGAGAAAAGTGATAACCAATGAAGAGGCTCTGGAGCTGATTGAAAGAATACCGGAGACGCCATTACTGTGTATAGAGAACGATAAGCAAAGGGAAGAGGCTTACAAAGAGGCTTTAAGACATCACAACTGTACAGATTGGGTTAAGATTATAAAGACGTTGTATGTAAGAAAACAGGAACGCTTATCCCAGGGTAAAAAGCTTACATTTACTGATGAAAAATATCTAAGCATTGCTCAGGATTTTCTCTATGGAGAGTTGTCTATTGCCATGGATATTGATAAAGAGGAAGTTGAGAATCTGGTAATGGAACGCTTAGAGCAGTTTAATACAGTATAATAATAAGACAGCTTATTCCGGCTGCTAAAGAGCGGAATAAGCTTTGGATCAATATCAATTGATAACTGTGAAACACGACTTGGTTCCGGTCGTGTTTTTGGTTTTATTGAGATTACCGGTATTATGTTGACAAAACACAGGCTGCAAAGTATAATAATAAAAATTAATGAATAAATATGCATAAGAGGTGTTTAAATATGAAGAAGAAAGTATTTGTAGACGGTTCGAGCGGAACAACGGGTCTGGAGATTAATGAAAGACTGGCAAAGTATGATAATATTGAAGTTATTAAGATTGACTATGATAAACGTCGGGATATAAAGGAACGCCAAAAAATTTTAAATGAGGCAGATTTGGTGTTTTTATGTCTTCCGGATGAAGCAGCAAAGGAATCAGTGAGTCTGATTACAAATCCTGACACTAAGATTATTGATGCCAGTACTGCCCATAGGACTGCGAAGGGATGGACTTATGGACTTCCGGAATTGTCACCTTTATACAAAGAAGCGATAAAAAACAGTAAGAGAGTATCTAATCCGGGCTGCCATGCTACCGCATTTGCGCTGTCAATATATCCGCTGGTACATCAAAATGTTATGCAGGAGGATTATCCTGTATCATGCCATAGTATTACAGGCTACAGCGGCGGCGGAAAAGCTTTGATTGAGAAATATGAGTCGGATTTAGAGGATAATCCTTATACAAAAGCACCAAGACCTTATAGCCTTGGGCTCAATCATAAGCACCTAAAGGAAATGATGCTGCATAGCGGACTGTCCAAAATTCCGGTTTTTCTTCCTATTGTAGCCAATTATTATAAGGGTCTGGCAACATTTATTCCTATCCATACAAGACTTCTTAACAAAAAACTTGATGGTAAAGAGCTGCACAGTTTGCTTATGGAACACTATGGGAATCAGCATTTTGTGAAAGTGATGCCATATATTGATAAAAACGCACTACAGGACAGTTCAATCAACAGTATGGTTTATTCCGAGGGTATTATATTTGACGGCGGGATAGATATTACTGCCTGTAATAATACTAACAAGGCTGAGATATTTGTTATAGGTAATTGTGAGGAAGGAATATCTATGATAGTGACTAGGCTGGACAATCTGGGCAAGGGAGCTTCAGGAGCAGCCATTCAGAACATGAATCTTATGTTAGGCTATGACGAGACTTTCAGTCTGCAAAGCTAAAATATAATATTACGAATTTATTGAAGTATTTTTATATATGAAGTATTATTAAGATGTCATTTCTAATTAAATGGAGAAGAAAGATTCTCGGTTGTTCTTAAAAGCATGGAGGGTCGTGTAATTATGAAACTGGATTTTGACAGCAGATTAAAGGATGTTTATAAGAATCCCATAGGAAAAGACATTATTAATAAGCTTTTGATTCAATTAAACAAAAACAGAATGCTCATAACAAATCCCATTGTAGGAAATCTTCGTATAAGGACTCTGGCAGACTTAACAAAAAAATCAATTGACCGAAGCTTCTATCAAAGTGTTTTGGATCTCCTTAACAGTGAGCAGGATATAAACCCTAATTTGCGGAGTAAATCAGACCGCAAATGGTGGAAGGAAGCTGTAATATATCAGATTTATCCCAGAAGCTTTCAGGACTCTGACGGAGACGGAATCGGAGATTTAAGAGGAATATGCTCCAGACTTGATTATCTTAAGGAGCTTGGTGCAGATGCAATATGGCTCTCTCCCATATATGACTCACCAAATGATGACAACGGATATGATATCAGGGATTATTTTTCCATTATGAAAGAATTCGGGATCATGGAGGACTTTGACAGGCTTCTTGATGAGGTTCATCAAAGAGGAATGAAGCTGATAATGGATCTGGTAATTAATCATACATCTGATGAGCATGCATGGTTTGTTGAGGCTCTGAAGGGGTCGAAAAAATACAGGAATTACTATTATTTTGTAAAGAATAGGGGTGGGAATTTACCAAACAACTGGGCATCCTTTTTTGGCGGTTCGGCTTGGAATTATTATGAAGAATTGGATTCATGGGCTCTACATATATTTTCCAAGAAGCAGATGGATCTTAACTGGGAAAACCCTGATATGAGACAGGATATAATTGCAATGATAAAATGGTGGCTGGAAAAGGGAGTGGATGGCTTTAGACTTGATGTTATCAATTTCATATCCAAGAAAGAAGGTCTTCCGGATGGCGATAAATTAATCGGAAAGCTAATGGGTTTTTGCGGAGTGGAGCATTATTTTTACGGACCGAAGCTTCATGAATATCTTCGTCAGCTTAAAAAGGAAGCATTTGAGCCATATGATGCTTTTACCGTAGGAGAGACTCCCGGAGTAGGCATGGAGATGGGTAAGCTCCTTACTGCTGCCCAAAGAAAAGAACTGGATATGATATTTTCTTTTGACCATATAGAAACACCCGGACATGGCAAGTTTGATGATTATCGTTATGATCTGAATTATTTCAAGGAATATATGATTGACTGGATGGAGAATTACAGCCAATACGGCACAATGTCATTGTTCTTTGAAAATCATGACAATCCGCGGATGATATCGAAGGTTAATCCTAATCCGGCTTATCGAACGGTGCTAGGGAAGCTGCTGGCTATGATGCAGCTGACACTGAAGGGAACACCTTTCATATATCAGGGACAGGAAATCGGAGCAATCAATCAGGAGTTCTCATCTATAGAAGATTTTAGAGATATAGAGAGTATCAACCTTTACAATGATCTGATTAGAAGGAAGGATGAGGAATCGGCATTGAATAAAATCCTTGCAGGAAGCCGCGACCATGCAAGAACTCCGATGCTATGGAATAATGATAAAAATGCGGGGTTCACCTGCGGTACACCGTGGATTGGCATTCATACGGATTATCAAAAGTACAATGTGGAAACACAGCTTAAGGATGAGGATTCCATTCTTAATTTCTATAAGAAACTGATTAAGCTGCGTAAGGAGAATGAAGCTTTAATCTACGGTGATATAAGGATATTGGATAAAAAGAGGAGGGATTCTTTTGTCTATCTGCGAAAATTAATGGGCAATATGTTCTTAATTGAATGTAATTTATCACAGAATTATATAGTTAAAAAGAAAAAGAGGACTCCATGCGAGCTCGTTCTGTCAAATTATCAAGGGGAATATGATATGCTCAGACCATATGAAGCAAATCTTTACAGAGTTTTGAAACAGCAGAGAGACTGTTAAATCAGGTATATAATCGACACGCAAGTACGCAGGGGATAATTGAGTATAAGATAAGGGAGGTTAATCGTATTGACTGATGCATTGGATGTTA
Source organism: Clostridiales bacterium (assembly GCA_012837605.1). Classification (GTDB taxonomy): domain Bacteria; phylum Bacillota; class Clostridia; order Lachnospirales; family Lachnospiraceae; genus Mobilitalea. Next base: position 20,757 of record DUQV01000114.1, read on the forward strand.
AATCACTGACGGATGAACAGATTACTGCAAAAGCAAAGGAATTGGTAAGAGAAATGACTCTTGAGGAGAAGGCTTCTTTATGCTCCGGAGAGGATGTATGGCATTTAAAATCAATTGAGAGACTGGGATTATCCTCGATATTAGTAACAGACGGACCTCATGGGCTTCGTAAGCAGGTGGACAGAACGGATGAGCTGGGAATAGGTGAAAGTGCACCTGCAGTGTGTTTTCCGACAGCAAGTGCTTTTGCCTGCAGCTTTGACAGAGAGCTTGCTTATGAGATAGGAAAAGCCCTGGGTGAAGAATGTCTTAAGGAAGGGATATCTGTCCTTCTTGGTCCGGGAGCCAACCAAAAGAGGAGCCCGCTTTGCGGAAGGAATTTTGAGTATTATAGTGAGGATCCGCTGCTTTCGGGAGAGATGGCCGCAGCTTTCATTCAGGGAGTACAAAGCATGGGAGTCGGAACATCTCTTAAGCATTATGCAGCAAACAATCAGGAAACGCGCCGTATGTCCATTGATGTCATTGTAGACGAAAGAGCACTTCGTGATATATACCTGCGTGGATTTGAGATTGCAGTAAAGAAGGGTAAGCCTTGGACTGTTATGTGTGCGTACAACAAGGTAAACGGTACATATTGCAGTGACAATGCATACCTGCTCACGGAGATTCTTAGAAATGAGTGGGGCTTTAAGGGACTTGTAATATCAGACTGGGGTGCTGTAAATAACAGAGTAAAAGGAATATCGGCAGGTCTTGATTTGGAGATGCCCGGCAACAAGGGCTATAATGATAAAAAGATAATAGAAGCAGTTCAGAAAAAAACATTACCTGAGAGCGACCTTGACATTGTTGCGGAACGCATAATTGAGCTTATTCTTAAGTCCATGCGTACAAGAAAAGAGCATGCATCCTGTGACATGGACGCACACCACAGGCTTGCCGTCGATGCACATAAGCAGTCAGCAGTATTATTAAAAAATGAAAACAATATACTTCCCGGATTTATTAATCAGAATGCTGCTGTAATTGGCATGCTGGCCAAGAAGCCAAGATATCAGGGAGCCGGAAGTTCCAAAGTTAATCCATACCGCTTGACTAATGCATGGGATGCACTGGTAAGCAAGGGAGTTAAGGCGGAATATGCATCCGGATATTCACTGGACAAAAATACGGATGAATCAGGCGAAAGTCAAAGCCTAATAGAAGAAGCCTGCAAAGTTGCGAAGGGTAAGGATATAGTGTACATATTTGCAGGACTTCCTGAGGGTTATGAATCAGAAGCCTTTGACCGTGAGAACTTGTCATTGCCTGATGTGCAGAATCGATTAGTAGAAGCAGTATGTAAGGTGAATCCTAATGTAGTTGTGGTTCTTGCCTGCGGTGCCCCTGTAGAGCTTCCATGGGTCAATCAGGTGAAAGGTATACTGCTTTCCTATCTTGGAGGAGAAGGAAGCGGAGAGGCTATAGCGGATCTTCTTCTTGGCACAGCAGTTCCGTCAGGAAAGCTTGCTGAGACATGGCCGCTGTCTCTTGAGGATAATCCATCCTATAATTATTTTCCCGGAGGCAGAACAACTGTTGAATACCGGGAAAGCATATATGTCGGATACCGATATTATGAGAAGGCGAATAAGCCCGTTCTGTATCCGTTTGGACACGGTCTGTCATATACAAGCTATGAATATTCCGATCTTAAGATATCTCCTGTAGAGGCGGAATTTGGCGAAGAGATAGAGATTTCATTTAATATAAAAAATACAGGCACGGTTGAAGGAAAGGAAACAGCTCTGGTATTCGTATCCTGTCCGGACAGTAAGATGTTTATGCCTGAAAAGGAATTATGCGGCTTTGATAAGGTAAGCTTAAAGCCCGGTGAGGTTAAGAATATCAGCATAAGAATCAACACAGAGCAGTTCGGATACTATAATACCGAGATTGGAAAACGGTATACACCAACCGGCGAATATCACATAAAGGTTGGATCCGGCTCGGCTTCAATACATCTTACGGATACGGTAAGGATAGTCAGTCCGGACATGCACGAACCCGATTATCGCTCAAGTGCTCCCACGTATTATAACCTGCCCACCGGTTCTTTAGTTATACCAGATGAAGAATTTGCTGCTCTTTACGGCAAGAGACTGCCTTCCGGAGACGGTCCCGCAAAACGCCCTTATACTACAAGCAACTGTATTCTGGATGTACAGCATACGTTTGTAGGGAAAATATTAACGCGGGCAATTAATAAAAAGGTAAAAGAGAATTCGAGCGGTGCTGAAGATGACGAAGCAATGATGTATGCAGTAATGTATGAAATGCCGTTTGATTTTCTGGTAAGATCAAGCAACGGTGTACTGACAGACCGGATGATGGAAGGAATATTGGATTTATTAAACGGTCATTTCTTTAAAGGAATATGGAAGCTTATTAAAAAATAACATATATGTAATATTTAACAGACTGTTATAGATCAGGACAGTTACCTGACCGGCTGTCAGGCACATTAACCATATATATTAAGCAGAAGGGGATGCACATACAAGAAATTCATTATCGTGCATCCCCTAAGTATTTAAGTAACCTTTTATTATTTATCTTCTTCTATAACAATAAATTTCTTCATTAATTGGTGAAGCTCATCTAATAAATGCTTACCTGTCTCTAAGTCCAAACCCAGATTGCATACAAGCTTCTCAGGTATGATTAGAGCTTCATCCTGAAAATCCTTGCCCTTCTTGGTAAGACTGATGTATACATTTCGTTCATCCATTTTACTTCTGTTGCGGTTAATATAGCCTTGAGCCTCAAGCTTCTTCAGCAGAGGGGTCAATGTACCGGAATCCAAGAAAAGCTTTTCTCCGAGCTTCTTAATAGTTATATTATCTTCTTCCCACAGAGCCATAAGTATAATATATCCTGTATAGGTCAAACCATAGGGGTCAAGAAGAGGTTTGTATTGTCTGATAATTTCCTTAGAACATACATACAGTGAAAAACATAGTTGATTATCAAGTCTTAAACGTTCATATCTTTTCTCTTTATCGTCTTGTGTTGTTTGAGTTTTCATTTTGACATCCTTTCTATCTGATTAATAGTAACAATACAAGATAAATTATTGCACATAATATAGCTGCACAATTTAATTTTATACAATTATATTTAAAAAGTCAACAAAAAGGTATTGACAAAAACAAAAAATAGTATAAAATATAATTGAACACAATACAATGCAATACATAATTTATTATATATAGTGTAGAATATAACTGCAAAAGATACTGAAATTCTCAGAATATTAGTGAAAGGAAGTAATCATATGAAAAACTTTAAACAAATGGTTGAAGACCGTCGTTCATATTATGCTATTAATAAAAATTCTCCAATTTCAGATGATAAAATCCGTGAAATTATTGAGCATGCTATAAAATATGTACCGTCTGCATTTAATTCGCAGAGTGCCAGAGTGGTTCTTCTTCTGGGAGAAAACCACGACAGACTGTGGGAGATTACAAGAGAGACATTGAGAAAGATAGTTCCTGCGGATGCTTTTTCCTCGACAGATAAGAAAATTGATGGATTTAAGAACGGTTACGGAACAATCATGTTTTTTGAAGACCAGGCAGTAATAAAAGGACTTCAGGAACAGTTTTCACTGTATGAGGAACATTTTCCCGTTTGGTCTCTCCAATCCTCCGGAATGCTGCAATATACTGTCTGGATAGCAATAGAAGCATCCGGTTTAGGAGCATCATTACAGCATTACAATCCAC
>DUQV01000115.1 GCA_012837605.1 Clostridiales bacterium
AAACAAAAGAGGAATAAGGAGGTTGAAAATAGTTAGGAAATGATTATAATGGTGATGAACATATCTAAGATTATCATCAAGGGGAAACTCTGCCCATTAAAATCCTAAGCTAACTAAACGCAATCGCGTATGGCCATAAACTTGACATTTGTATAGATTTATATAGAATAGTAGTATATGCTTATTTGCTATTTTGGTCTAAAATACCAATTGCGTATACAAATTTCTAAAAAATGAAATAATTTATATTATTTTGAGAAAATCTATTGGCAAGTAAGCTGTTTATATTTATACTGATTAAGGAGGAACATATATGTCAAAAATAGCAGAGCTAAAAATTGATATCAGAAATGAAGTCAGCAAAAGAGAAAACAAAAGACTTCAGAGTAATGGTTATATTATCGGTGTAATTAATCGGAAGGGAGAAGATTCCTTACCTGTCGCTGTAAAGAAGGACGAGTTTAGAAGAGTTTTGAAGGAATATGGCAGAAATGCCATTATAAAGCTTCAGGCTCCTGATAAGAACAGCTATGATGTTATGGTTAAGAAGATAGAGTTTTCGCCACTAAAATATGATTACCATCATATTGATTTTCAGAAGGTATCGCTAAATGAGGAGATTAAGGTTGAAGTTACATTCAAGTTCGTTGGCAGAGAATTCTTAGAAGCGAAACGTCTTATATTAAACAGGCAGTTAGATGAAATACCTGTAATCGGATTGCCGCAGAATATACCTGATTTTATTGAAATCGATGTATCGGAAAAAGAAAACGGCGACAATATATTTGTCAGTGATCTGGTTCTTGGCGAGGGGCTTTCTACAGATGTCGATGAGACTCAGCTTATTGCTTCTATAAGCGAAGCTAAGACTGCTGCACCTGAGACAGATGGAGAAGAAGATGAGGATATTGTCGTAAGCGAAGTGGAACTGAAAACAGAGGAAAATGATTAATTAAGTTATTAAACAAAATAGTAGATTTTATCAAAGTAGTGTGTTATTATTGTAAAAATAACATACTACTTTTTACTGCGAAGGATAAATTATGTTACAGAAAATTGACACGGATAACCAAAACCAAAACAGCCAATTAGAAGTACCTAAGATTCTGCTGAATAAAGTGACTTACAGAATCAGCCTGCTGATATGCTTGGTAATATTATTCATTAGTGTTATTGTAATAGTATTATTGGAAGATGAACGCAAGTGGTTGGTTTTATTTCCGATTAGTTCAATTATAATTATCTTATTGGTCATATGGCATACGGGTATTATTAAGAAGCACCTGAAGGATTTATATTACTATGCGAGTTTAAGCAAGGAAAATGAACAAATCCTTCATCGGCTGGTTTATTATAACAGCCTTACGGGGCTTCCGAACAGGAAAATGATTCTTGACGAAGCAGACCGACTGATAAACAGGAAAAAAGCCGAAAAATTTTATCTTGCATATATTGATTTGGATGATTTTAGAAGAATAAATGAGGCGGCTGGGTACAATGTCGGCGATGAGATACTGTGTAGTGTTGCACGCAGATGGAGCAGCTTAAAAAGAAATAATGATATTCTTGGTCATTTGGGAGCGGACGAATTCTATCTGTTAATCACAGATTATATGCAGCATAATGCTCTGATCAATTATATTGAAAGCTTCCGCAGGGCTCTTAATGATCATATAGATGTGTTCGGTAAGGAATATCATGTCAGTGCAAGCTTTGGAATAGCAGAATATCCTAATGACGGCAAAGATATTACAACGCTGGTCAGAAGCTCTTTAATAGCTATGAACACAGCAAAAAGCCAGGGCAAGAATCATATACAATTTTTCACCTATGAAATGCAGCTTGAAGTTCTGAGAAAGCTGCAAATAGAAAACGGATTATTATATTCCATGAAAAACAATGAATTATACATGGTATATCAGCCTATGTATAATTGTGACAGCATGAAGCTTCGGGGATTTGAGGCATTGGCAAGATGGAGATACCCAGGCTTAGGCTCTATCAGTCCGTCTCAATTTATACCTATAGCCGAAGAAACAGGCGTGATTGTCGATTTGGGAAAATGGATTATAAAAGAAGTCCTTTCAAAATTCATGAAGTTTCAGAGTACATATCAGAAAAAACGATAATATCCATTAATGTTTCTGTAATTCAAATGATTGAGCCTTCATTTGTACAGATGATTGAAGAGGTGCTTTCCGAGACCGGATTTGACGGACGATATCTGGAGCTTGAAATCACCGAGTCGGTATTGATTTCATATCCGGAGCACATCAGCGACATAATATATCGGTTAAGATCGATGGGGATTAGGATAGCATTAGACGATTTTGGAACAGGTTATGCATCCATTAATTATCTTCAGATGCTTCCGATTAATGTCCTAAAGATTGACAAAACCTTTATAGATAAAATCGGTAAAGAAGATACTATGAATCAAATTATAAAATATATAATTAATCTGGCTCATCAGTTAGATATTGAGGTTGTGGCTGAAGGAGTTGAATATGAGGAGCAGTTGGATTTCTTAAGATTAACAGGCTGTGATTATATACAAGGCTTCCTGATGAGTAAACCGCTTAAGGAAGAGAATGTTCCCAACCTTTTATTTGCAGACCCGGATAATTAGACAGTATAAATTATTAAAGGACTATGAAATGTTAAGTACATGATGTCATAGTCCTTTTTTATACTTATAAGCGCTGATAAAAAACAGGCAGGAGAGCCACCCATACCAAATGTGTAAGATTGACCAGCGAATACAGGGTTAATGATATGAGCAGACCGATGTTGACTGCCCTTAATTGATCGCTGTTCGATAAACTGATCTTTTTATACAGATAATATAATAACCCGGCGGGAAATATTATCTTTAATAAAACACTAACTAATGGGCTCTGCACGGCATTTACCATGAATATGTTCATCTCTCTGAAAAATCCGGTCTGTAATAATGCCAAAGTAAATATAAGATCTGAGACATTGAGCAGATATAATATAATAAATTTCTTGCGTATGTTAATAAGATTATGAGTCTTTATAAATGCAATCAAATGATTCACCTCCATGAAGGAGTATTGACAGATGAATCTGTTTTAATCATTCTCCTGCAGCTTTTTATCTTTTTCTATAATCTCATGAGTCATTCTGTTTCTCATATCCTGAAGCATTGATGATAATTCTTCATCATTTACAGCAAGAATCTGAACAGCAAGCAGTGCTGCATTATCAGCACCGTCGATGGCTACGGTAGCCACGGGAATACCCTTAGGCATCTGAACGGTTGATAATAGTGCATCAAGACCGTCGAGTGCAGAGGATTTCATGGGAATTCCTATTACAGGCAGAGTGGTATGAGATGCAACAACACCGGCCAGATGGGCCGCTTTTCCGGCTGCACATATTATGACACCAAAGCCATTTGATTTTGCATTGGATGCAAATACCAGAACCTCATTTGGGGTCCGGTGAGCACTCATAATATGAACCTCTGTTTCGATATTAAACTCCTTCAACGTACGAATCGCACCTTTAACAACGGGTAAATCCGAATCGCTTCCCATTAATACGGCTGCTTTTTTTCTCATAAGTACCTCCTGATTTATTATGCGGTTGTTTATATCGCTGATATTATATAAAAATACTTTATAGATTTAACTTATTATGGGAACATGTATTTTGTTTCTATAATATAGCTTATAATAGTTAAGGTGTCAATCATATTAATTTCATCACACAATTTTTAATATCAGGTCTTGACATTAACGTTACGTGAAGGTTTATGATAGAATTGTGAGGAGGTGAAGGTAAACTGTATACAATATTAAAGCTTGCAAAGATGGCAGGCATCAGTACAAGAACACTAAGATATTACGATGAGGTAGGACTCCTAAAGCCTGCCAAGATTAATTCCTCAGGATACAGAATCTACGGAAAGGAAGAGGTTGACCGCTTACACCGATGTAAACAATTAATTCATCTTACAGATATTCATCATAATATTGATAATTTTGTGCCTATGTAATATAATGTTTTCTAGATATTAAAAAACTATAAACAAAATTAAAACATTATAAAAGCAGGTATATTATGATAAACTATAGGATGAAAGATGGTAATATTAAAGCTATATACATCGTATTAACACAGACCAAAACCTATCCTGCCAGAGCGATTCGGTTATATACCAATGAGCCTTATGCTCATGCTTCGATAGCATTTGACGAGGATTTGGACGAAATGTACAGCTTTGCAAGACGGGGAAAATATAATCCATTTAATGCAGGCTTTATAAGGGAGTATATTGATCAGGGTGTGTTTGGAAGATTCAGATCTACTAAGTGCAGTATCTATCGCCTATACATAACTAAGGATCAATATACTAACCTCAGAAAAACAGTGGACATATTCAATAAAAATAAAAAGGCATATTCTTATAATTACCTTGGACTGATCGGAGCTGCTTTTAATATTCCGATACGGTCAAAGCAAAGGTATTTTTGTTCCCAGTTTGTTGCCTATGTGCTTGAGCGAAGCGGTATCAGAATTTTTAATAAGAATTATGCTCTTGTGAAGCCAAGAGATATCAGAGTTAATCCTTATCTTGTATCGATATATGAAGGTATATTGTCTGAATACCGCAATTATAAGAGGAGATATCAGCCTGCATGAATAAAATTCCTTTGTGAATAATATTAAGGGAGGCTATGCGGTATGAAAGAGCTGTTAATTAATTATTTTACAAATAAGGGTGCGGAGAATAAAATTGCAGGATTATTAGCAGACATTGCTATCACTCTTGCAATATTAGTAATCTGTATTATTGTTCATCTGATACTGAAGAAGATAGTGCTTCGCATTGTAACGAAAATAATAAAAAGAAATAAGCTTGAATGGGATGATGTTTTCTTAGAGCAAAAGCTTATTCACAGAGCAATTCTTATAGTACCCGGAATTTTATTCTACAGCCTAGTCAATATATATGAGAATCCTGATTTGGCAAGATTCATACAACGCTTATCCTCGGTCTATGTCATGATCGTGTTGATGTTTGTGGTAAGCTCCCTGCTTAATTCGATTGACGATATATACCGCAAGAAGCCGATTTCAAAGGTAAGACCGATAAAAGGACTTCTGCAGGTAGTTAAGATTATTGCATTCTTAGTAATCGGTATCGTCATAATTGCTACGCTGCTTGGGCAAAGCCCATTGATACTTCTGAGCAGTATCGGAGCATTGGCTGCGGTATTTTCCTTTGTATTCAAGGATTCAATACTTGGTTTTATAGCAGGAATAATGCTTACATCCAATGATATGCTTAGAATCGGTGATTGGATTGAAATGCCAAAATACGGTGCGGACGGCGATGTCGTAGATATAACCTTAAATACAGTAAAGGTTCAAAACTGGGATAAAACCTATGTAACCATACCGGCATATGCACTTGTTTCAGATTCGTTTAAGAACTGGCGAGGTATGTTTCAATCCGGCGGCAGGAGAATAAAAAGAGCAATCTATATAGATGTCAATTCCGTAGATTTTTGTACCAGGGATATGATTGAAGAGTTTAAGAAAATACATTATCTGAAGGATTATATTATTGATAAAGAAAAAGAGCTGGAAGAGTACAATTCACAGAACAATATTGATACGGGGCAAATCATTAACGGAAGGCGAATGACTAATCTGGGAACGTTTCGTGCTTATCTGCAAAGCTATATAAGCAACCATCCCGGAATTAATCAGAATATGATCAGAATGGTTCGTCAGCTTGCTCCGGGCGAATCCGGTATTCCAATGGAAATCTATGCATTTACAAAGGATACTGCATGGGTTAATTACGAGAAAGTGCAATCGGATATATTCGATCATATATATGCAGCAGCAAAAGAATTTGGATTAAGAATCTTCCAGACTCCTTCGGGGTATGATCTGCGTGAATGTGCAAAGTAGTCCATAATAAACAGTACATGTAATATGATTTGTCATATATGTAATTAAAAATGGTATGGAAATCATATACTCATTAATGACAGAAGCAGAGATAATATTATCCCTGCTTTCTGTCATCTTAGTGTCTCAATATTCAGTTGTAATCGGTATAACTTCGATTATGAGCATCACAAGAACATATT
>DUQV01000116.1 GCA_012837605.1 Clostridiales bacterium
ATAGTTATATAAAATGGGGTATAGGTATGAAGAAATATGTAATGGCACTTGACCAAGGGACTACCAGTTCCCGCTGCATTATATTTGACAAGTCAGGTAACATAAAGAGTATGGCTCAAAAGGAGTTTACTCAGATATATCCGAATCCCGGCTGGGTGGAGCATGATCCTATGGAAATATGGTCCTCACAGTTTTCCGTAGCAAAAGAGGCCATGGCAAAGATGGGAATTGATGCCGATGAGATATCCGCAATAGGAATAACCAATCAGAGAGAAACTGCGATAGTATGGAATAAGAATACAGGACAGCCTGTATATAATGCTATAGTCTGGCAGTGCAGAAGAACATCCGATATAATAGACGAATTAAAGGAGAAGGGGTTAGAGCCTTATATCAGAGAGACGACAGGGCTTATCCCGGATGCATACTTTTCGGGAACTAAAATAAAATGGATATTGGACAATGTACCCGAAGCAAGAAAAGAGGCAGAGAAGGGAAATCTGCTTTTTGGTACGGTAGACACATGGTTAATATGGAATCTGACTAAGGGCAGAGCCTTCGTAACAGATTATACTAATGCTTCAAGGACTATGATATTTGATATAAAACAGCTTAAATGGGATGAAAAACTCCTAAGGGAGCTAGATATTCCCTATAATATGCTTCCGGAGGTCAGACCCTCAAGCTGTATATACGGATATACTGACATATCCTTATTCGGAAAAGAGATTCCTATATCGGGAGCAGCAGGAGATCAGCAGGCCGCATTATTTGGACAGTGCTGCTTTAATAAGGGTGATGCTAAGAATACTTACGGAACAGGTTGTTTCTTATTAATGAATACCGGAAAAGAAGCTGTTATGAGCAAGCATGGATTACTTACAACAATCGCAGCCTGCTCTGAAAGCGAAGTTATATATGCCTTAGAGGGAAGCGTATTTGTTGCCGGTGCAGCCGTACAATGGTTAAGGGATGAGCTGAGATTAATACGAACTGCCGCGGAAAGTGAAAAATACGCACGTGAAGTAGAGGATTCGAATGGCATATACGTGATTCCTGCATTTACGGGACTGGGAGCTCCGTATTGGGATCAATATGCTAGGGGAGCGATTGTTGGAATAACGAGGGGCTGTAACAGGGAGCATATCATTCGTGCCACCTTGGAATCCATCGCCTATCAGGCATATGATGTGATTAAGGCCATGGAAAATGATTTGGGAGAAGGCGTAAAATCCTTAAGAGTGGACGGTGGAGCCAGTGCAAACAATTTTCTTATGCAGTTTCAGGCAGATATCCTGAATACCGAAGTGCTCAGACCGGAGTGTATAGAGACAACCGCTCTTGGGGCAGCATACTTAGCCGGACTGTCGGTAGGATTTTGGAAGGACAAAGAAGAGATAAAGAAAAATTGGGCTTTGTCTGAAACCTTTAAGCCCGGTATGAACAGTGAGCACAGAAGCAAGCTGCTTAAGGGTTGGCATAAGGCGGTCGGTCGTTCATTTTCATGGGCGGACGATTAAATTATCAATTGGATGGATATAAAAACCGGCACTCAGGTAAGATAAAGCATACTTGAATCTTGAAACAAAATATAGAACAGGATTAAATAAAATGAGAATAGAAGAAGGTATTATCAGGCAATTAATTGCACAGGGATATAAACAGCTGGGCATTAGGATAGATTCGATGGACATGTTTTATCGTCCGTACCCCATGGGAATAGAGATTGTTTTGATTCTTCGCGCAATATCAGGCAATGAAATATCACCTGAAGAATATAAGAGGATAATCAATAAGATAAAAGAATACTTTTCTGAAAAAGGTTTTTCGAATATTCATTTGCTTGGAATAATATTTTCTGCTGTGCCTGAAAGAGCAAGACAGCTTTATCACAACCAGGATGACCATTTTATAGTAGATCTGTGGAACAGACGCCTGATAATATACGAAAATCAGTCGCCATATTATTCAAATCTCATATCAATGGTGGAGGATATTGTCCATAATGAGGAATATACTACAGGTTTAAATCAGAAAGGATATATTCAAGACCGTAATTCACATAATCAAAAAACAAATATTATATCCTTTATTAATACCATTCTAATAGTTGTCAATATAATAATATATATTCTTGTTCATCATACAGCCATATTCGGAGAAACAATTTATGCGATGCAAAAAGGGGCACTGTACTGGTATTTTGTTAAAGTGGACAGGGAGCACTACAGGTTATTAACCTCTATGTTTTTACATTCTGATTTTGAACATTTGCTTAATAATATGCTTGTTCTGTTCTTTGTAGGAGACAATCTGGAACGGGCAGCAGGTAAAATAAAATATCTGGTTATTTATTTTGGATCCGGTATTATTGCAGGAATATCTTCCATCAGCTATAATATGATAAAAGAGAGAGAGGTATTGTCAGTAGGAGCTTCCGGTGCTATCTTTGGCATTGTTGGGGCTATGGTTTATATTTTGCTGATTAATAAAGGGCATTTGGAGGATATCAGCAGCAGACAGATTATTCTTTTTACTGTGTTTAGTCTTTATGGCGGTATCGCTAATGTTAATATTGACAATGCTGCTCACATAGGGGGATTTATTGGCGGAATTATACTCGCTGTTATTCTTTACCGAAGACAAAGAAAGGCCAAAGCGGGAGAGGTTTAAAAGTACACCAAGGAAAACGGGAGGAAAAAGGATTTATGAGGATTAATATCTATTATGGCGGCAGGGGGTTAATTGAGGATCCAACCTTGTACGTGATTAGTAAGCTGACGGAAGTATTTGAAGAGTTAAGAGTTAAGGTGACAAGATATAATCTATATGAAGAGAAGAATACCATAGCGATGCTTCCAAAGACGTTAAAGGAGGCAGACGGCATTATATTGGCAACCACAGTCGAGTGGATGGGCATAGGCGGATATATGCAGCAATTCCTAGATGCCTGCTGGCTGTATGCAGATAAAGAAAGGCTGGAAAAGCTGTATATGATGCCTGTAGTAACCGCCAGTACATACGGAGAGAGAGAAGCGATGCTTACTCTTATTCAAGCATGGGAGATGCTTGGAGGCATTCCGTATAATGGCTTATCAGCCTATGTCGAGGATCATGTGGAGTTTGAAACCAGCACGGAATACTCAAAATGCATTGAGAAAAAAGCAGAATCATATTACCGTGTTATAAACAAAAGGATAAAAATGCTTCCTGCAAGCAATATGGTTCTTAGACAAAACCTTTTAAAGAGCCATACTATTGTACTTACACCTCAGGAAAGCGAACAGCTGTCAATGTATGTGTCGGACGATTCCTATGTCAGAAAACAAAAAGAGGATATCGAGGAACTGACACAGCTTTATAAAGAAATGCTTGATGGCGGAGAAAATGACATTACAGGAGAATTTATCCGCAACCTCAAGGAGAATTTTCATCCTATTGAGGATTTCTCCGCAACATATTCTATAGAATTATCAGATATTAATAAAACTCTGATTGTTGAAATAAATGATAGCCATCTGAGATGCTATTATGGCGAAAAACCGGATGCAGATGTAATTGCAAAAACAACAAGAGCTGTAATGAACAAGTTGGTTCTTGGAAGGATCACATTCCAAGGAGCATTTATGTCAGGCGAGCTTACTGCTAAGGGGAATTTTAAAACCCTTCGTACATTTGATCAGGTATTTCAGTTTAATATATTATAGTATTGGATACTATAATTTTTGCTTTTGGTAATATATTTAATGAGAATATTAAAATTAGTCTGGGTACGGTTCATATTTAATTTAAGCTTGGTGCAGTTTACATTGGTTTTCAGGAAGAGGCAGCAGGATTGTAAACCTTGTCAGGTCATCACAGGAAGATACTTTAATACATCCCATGTGAGCATTTATGATACGTTTTGCAAGTACCAGCCCAATTCCTGTACCACCGGTTTTATGAGTTACAAACGGTAAAAAGATATTATTAATCTCATCTTCGGGTATTTTGGGGCCATTGTTGTTAATCTGTATGGAGAGCATAGAATCATTATCTATGGATTCTATACTTACGAGAATCTCGATAAAATCACCTTCTGAAGTGGCTTCGAGAGCATTTTTTACCAGATTAGTCAGGGTCTGTTTAAGCTTATAAGCATCGCAGGGATATGAAGAAAGTACAGATTCACACTCTTTATCATACTTATATTTAAGTGTTTTTTTCTGTTTATCTGCCTCCGGCATATAATTTTCAACCACAACATTTATTAGGCTTAACAGATTGGTTTTTTCAATATTAAGATTGGTGCTGGAGTTAAGCAGGGAAGCATCAGACAGCATATGCTCCATATCATGAATCAGCTCAAATATCTGACTCCAATACTTGTAGTCCTTGACTTCGCAGTGCTTCATCTCTATGTACTGGAGTGTTCCTTTTATTAGCGACAAGGGATTTCTTAGTTCATGAATAAATATGGAAGTAATCTGCTTGTGCTCATCCATTATTTTTTGAATGATTTTGCATATTTGTTGTTCATATTCCTTATACATTCGCACTCCTTTCCGGGCTTATACTTAATAAGCCTCTTAATAATAACATTACTGTAAAATGATATTATCAAATTATGGAAAAAAATACAAGTATGCAGAATAACCAAAAATATTAATCTATTAGAAGATAAAAACAGTAAAAAGTGAAATATTTTGTAGTGAGGCTAAACGGGCAGCCGTTTAAAAATTGTAGTTTATTTGGGAGGTTTTATATGTCGAGCTGTATTTTTTGTAAGATTATTTCGGGAGAGATCCCTTCCTCTGTTCTATACGAGGACGAGGATTTCAAGGTGATATTGGATATTTCTCCCGCATCGAAAGGGCATGCAATTATTCTTTTGAAGAAGCATTTCACCAATCTTTTTGAATTAGAGGATGATGTGGCAGGTAAAGTACTTATTGCAGCAAAAAAGGTTGCGACTGCCATGAAAGAAGAGCTTGGTTGTGATGGTATCAATCTTCTTCAGAATAATGGTGAAGCCGCCGGTCAAAGTGTATTTCATATTCACTTTCATCTGATACCAAGGTATAAGGACGATAATATTCTGATAAAATGGAAAACCGGCAAGTATGAAGACGGAGAAGCCGCAGAATTAGCCAAGAAAATTGCAAACAGATTGGAATTATAACATAGGGGATATTTGAAAATTGGAGGGGCATAGGTATTGCCTCACACACCCGTACAAGAACAGTTACCCTGTTTGTAAGTCCCAAAGCAGACATTAAAATGTCTGCTTGTGACATTACAAACAGGGTAACTGTTCTTCTAAAGGTGTATTTTGGCAATACCTATGCTCCTCCAATTTTCAAACATCCCCTTTGTAAGCAGGAAGTTTATAATTTTTATAAGGATCAGATTTGGGTTTTATAATTGAGTTTCTTTTATTAATTTCATAATAATATCGATGGAATTATTAAGCGGACTTTTATTCATAGTCTCGATATATTTTTGTCGGTTTTGCATTACGGTTTCTATTGCTTCTAATAGGCTGCTTACGCTAAGCTCCTCTTCTTTCAGCAAATACGAATACCCCTGATTCTCAAAGGATTCGGCGTTAAGAATTTGGTCTCCTCTGCTTGCATTTAAGCCAAGGGGTATTAAGATATTAGGGATTCTGAGGGCAAGTATTTCACAGATGGTATTTGCGCCTGCCCTTGATATTACAATGTCTGATGCGGCAAACAAATCGCTCAATTCGTCTTTGATATATTCAAATTGGACATATCCCTTTGTATCTGTAAGCTTTGAATCTGTATTTCCCCTGCCGCACAGATGAATAACCTGAAAGCTTCTCAGCAAAGTAGGAAGCAAGCCTCTGACAACTTCATTTATTGTTTTTGAGCCGGTACTGCCTCCTATTATCATCAGGACAGGCTTATTGGCAGTAAAACCGCAAAAATCCAAGCCTTTTATCTTATTGCCCGAAAACAGTTCGCTTCGTATGGGAGTGCCGGTAAGCACAGCCTTTTCGGGAGGAAGGTTCTTCATAGCCTCCGGAAAGTTAACGCATACTTTTTTTGCTGCCGGTATGGCAATTCTGTTAGCAAGACCGACAGTTATATCTGATTCGTGAATAATTACCGGAATACGGCAATTTCTTGCGGCCAGAACAACAGGTACCGTTACGAATCCACCCTTCGAAAACACGATATCAGGTTTTAGATTTTTAAGAATTTTGCGAGCCTCATAATATCCTTTAATAACCCTGAACGGATCGGTAAAATTTTTTGGATCAAGATATCTTCTTAATTTACCGGAAGATATACCATAGTAGGGAATATGGTATTCTTCAATCAGCTTGCGTTCAATTCCCTCATATGAACCGATATAATGGATGTCATATTTCTCTTTATTAAGAGCCGGCAGCAGTGCAATCAAAGGTGTGACATGACCTGCGGTACCGCCGCCGGTTAAAACGATTCGTTTGTAAATCATAAATCTATGTCCTTTCAATAATCTCTTAATATTAAACAAATTAATTGTTTCACGTTATAATATGTTCTTTTGGACTAATATGCCTATTTGTGAACATTTTAGCCCAGATATTTATTTTTTGCAAACTAATTTTTTGCAAACAAATGTTTGCACCATTTTATAGCACATGGTATAATATGCATTGATATGGAAGAAAAGACTAAGGAAGGACATATCCTGACAGCAATATGTTTTCTCTTGAAAGAAAAGGGGTTATTAATTAAACAATCTGTCAGACAAAACAGATACTATAAGGGAGATTATGAGTATGATTTGCTATCAAACTGAGTATACACCTGAAGAGGTGGGATATGAGCCTGCCAGAATAGAAGCAGTGAACAATCATTTAAAAGATTTAATTGAGAAGAAAAAGATAATATCAGTTGCCATCTGGCAGCTGAT
>DUQV01000117.1 GCA_012837605.1 Clostridiales bacterium
GCCCCGAAGATTTGGCACAAGCCATATTAGAGATCAAGAATATGCCTACCGAAGAATATGAGTTGCTTGGCGAGAACGCCAAAAAGGGAGCCGAAAATTTTGATTTTAAGATTTTAACTGAGAAATTGATTGATGTAATAAACGATGTAGTGTAATAAAGGATGTACCTTATGATTAAATCACTTATAACTGAATATGGCGTTTTATGGGCCTTCAACCGGATGCTATATGCAGCTAAACTAAAAACAATGAAATTTATTCCTGCATTTGAATTGCTATTTGAAAAGAAAGTTGATATTAAGCATATTGATTTATTTGATATTGATGTAATAAAAATTGAAAAATTTTTAAGTGGGCTATCGAAAAATGAAAAAGATGAGATAATTCAGGTTGCGGATAACGCTATAGAAGGGAAAATACGTGCTTTTTCTTCTCTAGAACTAGACTATGGGAACCCCATCAATTGGCACATAAATCCCATTACTGGTATTGAAACTGATAAGGATATCAAATGGTATAGGATACCAGACTTTGATTCTATAAGAGGAGATATAAAAGTAATATGGGAAGCATCAAGGTTTACTCATTTTTATTATTTTGCAAGGGCTTACATTATAACTAAAGACAAAAAGTATTATGAAGCATTTTCAACTCAGTTAAATAGCTGGATTGAAAACAATACATATTCGCTCGGAGCAAATTATAAATGTGGACAAGAAGCTACATTAAGAATGATAAATGCATTAATAGTTTATTCTGTATTTGAGGCCTACGGGTTTACTGAGGAAAATGATGTTTTAAATTTGACAGAACTTATTAAAGGAAGCTATAAGAAAGTACTTTCTAATTTTTTCTACGCTCATAAGTGTATAAAAAACAATCATACACTTTCTGAAATTATAGGGCTGATAATAGGTGCTTGGTGTTGCGGTGATATAGTTTCGTTAAAAAAAGCCTATCAATTAATGGACAAAGAGATAGAAAAACAATTTACGCAAGAAGGGGGGTATATACAGCATTCCTTTAATTATCAGCGGTTTGCACTTCAGCTAATGGAGCTCTTGTTAAAGATAAGCAAGGTGACGGGAGTCAATCTTTCAAGAAACAGTGTGGAATTAATAAAGAAAAGCGCATTATTGATGTATCACTTACAAGATGAAACTGGGGATGTTCCAAACTATGGATCGAACGATGGTGCATTGATATTTCCTGTGACAGCATGCAATTATAGAGATTATAAACCCGTTATTAATACTATATATGTAATTACCCAAGGTGAGAGGCTATACGAACATGGAAACCATGATGAAGAAATATTGTGGTTTACAAATGAGACACCAGACAAACTGCCTCTCTCTGGAATATGTAAGAAACCTGTTGGGTATAAAGAATCAGGATTATACTCATTTAGGCACAATGGTGGATTTCTTATGCTGGTTTTGAATGACTTTAAAACCAGACCAGGACAAATGGATCAGATGCATATAGACTTATGGCATAAGGGAGTTAATATTTTATGTGATAGCGGCTCCTATTCCTATGCTACAGATATAGGGCGTGAAATGGCCTTAACCGCTGCTCATAATACTGTAAAAGTAGACTGCAAAGAACAAATGAATAAACATGATCCGTTTTTAATCTATGATTGGACTAAAGTTAAGGGTGTTGAATTTAATGGTGATTACTTTAAAGGAACCATGATATCTAAAAATGGCTATGTACATAGAAGGGAGATAAAGAGAAGTAGCAACGGATATATTATTGAAGACATAACACAAGGTGACTTTGAA
>DUQV01000014.1 GCA_012837605.1 Clostridiales bacterium
ATGGAAATCATATACTCATTAATGACAGAAGCAGAGATAATATTATCCCTGCTTTCTGTCATCTTAGTGTCTCAATATTCAGTTGTAATCGGTATAACTTCGATTATGAGCATCACAAGAACATATTGTCCAATGCAACCACCTCATGTTCTAAGCTAAACCATCGTCTGTAATTTTTGAGACTAAATTACAAACATTTCTCTCTATTATCAGATACGGACGTACCCTTTAGACCTTGTCACACGCGATGTGGATGAGCACTTATCCGTATCTGAACATTATTATGTCAAAAACAAATATTTATTATTCATTTATATAAATTTCATTATTTATTATAATTCCGAAAACGATTAAGCAAAAATTATAAAATAATACTTGCATATAGATAAAAAAAGAGTTAATATATATATATTAGAATAGACAATTAGTTAATAATCTTTAAAAAATGTAAAAATTGTATGTTATTATGTATAAAATGCACAAACGGGTTTACAGAAATCGATTAAGTAATATACGGAATATATAAAACAAGTAGGAGATACAAATGGTTTCTATTAAAGACATATCAATCAGGTGTGGTGTATCGGTTGCCACTGTAAGTAAGGCTTTGAATAATCACAGTGACATTTCCGAAGCCACTAAAAATTATATATTAAAGGTTGCTAAAGAGATGGGGTATTACCCGAATTCATTTGCCAGAGCTTTAAAAACCAACAGAACTTACAATATTGGAGTTCTTTTTGTTGATGAGGCTCAAAGCGGACTGACTCATGAATATTTTGCCAATGTTCTTGACAGCTTTAAGGTAGAAGCTGAAAGTCAAGGATATGATATAACATTTATTAATAAGCATATGGGACTTAGAAAGATGTCCTATTATGAGCATAGTAAATACAGGGGAGTTGACGGTGTAGTTATTGCCTGTATAGATTTTACGGATCCCGATGTGCTTGAGCTTATTAACAGTGACTTGCCTGTTGTTACCATAGACCATGTCTTTGATAACCGGACTGCTATAGTATCCGACAATGTGAAGGGCATGAGAGAATTAATACAATATATACACAAGATGGGACACAGAAAGATTGCATATATCCACGGAGCCGATTCATCCGTTACACAAAACCGTGTGGGAAGCTTTTATAGAACACTTAATGAACTCAATATTGATATACCCGATGATTATGTTAAAGAAGGTGTATATCATGAGGTAGACACGACATATAGGCTTACAAAGGAATTATTGTCACTGAAGAACCGGCCGACATGTATTATTTTCCCTGATGATTTTTCCTGTATAGGAGGAATTAATGCTATTAGAGAATTTGGATTGGTTATTCCGGATGATATATCAATTGTCGGCTATGACGGAGTGCTGCTTTCGCAGGTTCTTGATCCCAAACTGACTACATATATGCAGGATACGA
The DNA here is from genome assembly GCA_012837605.1 of Clostridiales bacterium. GTDB lineage: Bacteria > Bacillota > Clostridia > Lachnospirales > Lachnospiraceae > Mobilitalea. Next base: position 1,428 of record DUQV01000014.1, read on the forward strand.
AGGCGTTAGGCAAATATGCTGCACAGAAGTTGATTGATGCAATTGTTATCCCTAAAGCTAGTATAATTGAGAAGATCGTTGTAGAGGGGAGACTTCTACCCGGTGAAACCGTAAAGGAGTTATAAGCTTAGAGATTTTCCGGTCATTTTATGAAACAAATATATGTAAAACATTGTAGGGGAGTTTTATCATATTAATATTTTTCAATGCATGAAATGACGGGTATCTATATTTTTCCTCCTAGCAATTTCCGCTGCCCTCAAAAACTTGGGGAGAGTTTGTTGAATGGCCGCTGAATGTTGCACATACTACTTAAAGAAGCTGTTCATGTATTTTCATGAATAGCTTTTTTTGGCTTAATATGGAAAATATTTAAGCCGGAATAGGTTGAATAATAAAAAAAAATGGGATATAATAGTTAGAGCGTTTATTTTGTCTTAATAACATTTAGCGAGGTGGGTAGATGGCAAAAGAAACAGTACAAGCTGTCCGCAAAGCTGAAGCATCTGCAGAGAAGCTTGTTAAAGAAGCTCTTGAAAAAAAAGAAGCTGTCATATCAGAAGCAAGAAAAAAGGCTGATGAATTATTAGCTTCTTTAGTGGATGAAGCACAAAAAAAAGCGGATAATGATATTAAGGAAGCTGCACGTCGCAGCAAACTCATATTGGAGGAGGCTGAGAAGGAAGCTAAGAAGGAAGTACAGCAGCTTTTAGAAATGGCGAAAACCAAGGAAGAAGAAGCAATTAACCTGGTTATCTCCAATGTCGTATGACATGAGTTTTTTTCTTTATATGAGGCAAAGGAGGTGTATTTATAATGGCATTGCTGCAAATGCAGCGTATTTACATCTATGCTTTAAAAAAAGACAGGAAGCAGATTCTTGAGCTTTTACAGCGGCGTGGTGTTGTAGAAGTTAGGAGTATGCTGAAAGAGGATAAGGTTTTCAGTAAATCTGATTTCTCTGTCGTAAAACAAAGCTTGGAAAGAAACATATCTATAGCTGAGGATAGCTTGAATATTCTTAACAGCTATGTGAAGGAAGACAGTTCTTTACTTTCAGCTTTGCAGGGCAGAAAGGAGTTGCCCGTAGAGGTATATGATTCATTTAGGGAGAAATACAAGCCCACAGTTGACATTGCAAAAAGAATTATTGAGCTGTCGAAGATTATTGCTGAGGGCAAAGCCGAGGTATTAAGGCTTCAGACACAGATAGAGATCATCTCACCGTGGGTAAATCTAGATATACCTTTAAGCTTTAAGGGAACCAAGTATACTGCCGGGTTTATCGGAACGCTGCCAAAACCTTGGACACTGGAAGAAATATATGAAAGACTGGCACAGTACATGCCGCTTGATGTGAATATTATCAGCTCATCAAAGGAGCAGACCTGTATATTCGTATTGTGTCTAAATAATAATAAAGATAAGGTATACGAAATTCTCAGAGGTATGGACTTTTCACATCCGTCTGTATCAATTGATATACCGCCTGCTGAACAGCTCAAGTCGATCATGCAGCAGATAGATGAGGTGAAGAAAAATATTGATGCCTCAATTGCCGAGATGGAATCCTATGATGAGATTCGGAATGATCTTAAGTTTCTATATGATTATGATACCATGAGGTTGGAGAAATATGAGGTACTGGAAACACTGCTTCAATCCAAGAATGTATTTATAATCACCGGTTTTATTCCTAAAAAGGACAGTAATGCCCTTAAGGAGGAGCTTACAACAAAATTTGAGTCGGTTGTAGAGCTGGAAGAGCCTAGGAAGAAGGATGACGTACCGGTATTGTATAAGAATAACGGATTCAGCGAGCCTCTAGAGGGTATAGTAAATTCCTACAGCCCTCCGGGCAAGGGTGAGGTCGATCCGACGGCGGCAATGTCCATATTTTATTATGCACTGTTCGGACTGATGCTGTCCGATGCAGGTTATGGTTTATTAATAGCACTTGCATGTGCTTTAGGTTTGTATAAATTCAGAGACACAATGGAAAGATCCATGAAAAATACACTGAAGATGTATATGTACTGCGGCATAGCTACAATATTCTGGGGCATTATGTTCAGCAGTTATTTTGGTGATATATTTGATGTAGTGGCAAAAACATTTTTTGGTGTAACTGACTTACCTATTATTCCGCCATTATGGTTCTACCCGGTGGAAAAGCCTATGCTTATGCTGACATTTTCAATGGCTATCGGTATAGTACATCTGTTAACCGGTCTGGCTATGAAGGGGTATCAGATGGCAAAGCAGAGAGATTATATGGGTATTATCTATGATGTTTTGCTTTGGTATATTCTTCTCATAAGCAGTGTGGTATTATTGCTGTCAATGAAAATGATTACAAATATATTAGGTGTTAATCCAAATATACCTGATGTATTAATTGATGCAGCCAAGATAGCCTTTTTGGTATCGGCAGCAGGGATAGTACTTACAAACGGCAGAGAGTCCAAAAACTGGTTTAAACGTATTTTGAAAGGTCTGTATGCATTATATGGGCTATCGGGTTACCTTAGTGATGTCTTATCCTACTCCCGTTTACTGGCTCTCGGGCTTGCAACAGGAATAATCGGAACGGTCGTTAATCAGATGGCTGCGATGGCTTCCGGCGGGGTCTTGGGTCCGGTATTTTTCACTATTATAGTGGTGTTAGGACATTTTCTTAATCTGGCCATTAATGCACTTGGAGCTTATGTCCACACAAACCGTCTGCAGTATGTAGAGTTTTTTGGTAAGTTTTATGAGGGCGGCGGAAAGGTCTTTAAGCCCTTTAGTATTAATACAAAATATTATAATGTCAAGGAGAGTACTGAATGATGGAGATTTTAAATGATTATGGTATTGTATTAGCAGTTATAGGAGCGGCACTGGCTGCTTTGATTCCCGGAATTGCTTCCGCTAAGGCAGTTAGTAAGGGCGGTATCGCCGGAGCAGGCATTATTACAGAGAATCCTTCACTGTTTGGTAAGGTTCTTATTCTGCAGCTTCTTCCCGGTACACAGGGAATCTATGGACTTATTATTGCTTTTATAACCTTTTCTCAGATAGGAGTATTAGGTGGAAGTAATGATATTTCTTTTGTAAAAGGTTTGCTGTATTTGGCGGCATGTATACCAATTATTATAGTCGGTTATACATCTGCTATAAGACAGTGTAATGCGGCTATTTCAAGTATGGGTATTCTTGCAAAGAGACCGGATCAGTTCGGTAAGGCCATGATTTTCCCTGCGATGGTCGAGACATATGCTATTTTAGCGACTCTTATCTCAATATTGGCAGTAAACGGAGTAAGCGGCATAAATATATAAAACACAAATATTTGTTTGCCGTAAGTACGGCAGATGGAGGTTTAAATGACTGGATTAGAAAAGATAATTAAGGTAATTGAAGCAGATGCACAGGCAAGTGCCGATAAGATACTTGCCGAGGCAAGGGAAGAAGCTGAACAGATTCTTGCTCTTGCTGAGGAAGAAGCCAAGAAGAGCGCTGCTAAGATTGCTGAAAACCCTGCATCTGAAATAAAAGCCATAATAAGCAGAGCCGAATCAGGAGCCAAGCTTATTAAACGGCAGATGATTTTAGATGCAAAGCAGAAGATAATCAATGATATTATTCAAAAAGCTAAGATAAAGCTCACCAGTCTGCCGGATAATGAATATTTTGATACGATTTTGCAGATCGTTAAAAAGCATGCCCATGCACAGCCCGGAATTATTAGGTTTTCACAGGCTGATCTGGACCGTTTGCCGAAGAAATTCGAGAAAAGCTTGGAATCGGCTTTAAAGGATATTAAGAACGCATCACTTACTATATCGAAAGAAAGCGTCAAAATTGACGGAGGTTTTATTCTTGTATATGGAGATATAGAGGAGAACTGCTCCTTTGATGCTTTATTTGCTGAAGCCAAGGATGAGCTTCAGGATAAAATCAATGCATTTTTATTTGAATAGATGGACCGGAAAGCAGGTGATAGAATGAAGAATAAATTGCATAATTCAAATTCATCAGATTCCGGTATCAATCCTTATAGTGATGTAACGGTTAACAATCAATTTGTTAATGCTGTTGCACGAATACGGTTTAAGGAGCTGGAATTACTCGGCAAAACGGATATAGAGTCACTCATGAGCTGTGAGAATGAAAAAGAATGTTTGCAGTATCTGACCGATAAAGGCTGGGGCAAAGAAGGAGATCAGACTTCTGAGCAGATCTTGGCTTCAGAAAGAGAGAAGACATGGGAGCTTCTTAAAGAGTTGGTTAAAGATATATCTTTTTTTCATACATTTTTGCTGGGCAATGATTATCACAATCTGAAAGCGGCAATAAAGCAGGTATATAAGGGTAATGATACTCCGAATGTATATATACCGAATTGCACAATTGATCCCGATATAATTATTCAGGCAGTAAAAGAGCATGATTTTTCATTGCTTCCTGAGGTTATGAGGGAGGCTGCGGAAGAAGCATATCAGATACAGCTTCGAACCGGTGATAGCCAGCTTTGTGATATAGTGCTTGATAAGGCGGCTCTTGACAGAATATATTCACATGGAAAGGCTTCAGGAAATGAGCTTATATCACAATATGCAGAGCTAAAGGTTGCGGCGGCTAATATCAATATCGCTATCAGAAGCGTGAAAACCGGAAAAGACGAGGAGTTTCTAAGGCGGGCATTATCCGAATGTGAAAGCTTGAACATAGAAACACTTATTCAAAGTGCACTTGATGGAATGGATGAAATATTTAATTATTTATCAACTACTGTTTATTCAGACGGAGTTCCCGCACTTAAGGAGTCTGCCCAGGCTTTTGAACGCTGGTGTGATAATAAAATTATTGAATATATCAGACCACAAAAATACAATCCTTTTTCGCTGTCGCCTTTAGCGGCTTATTTGTTAGCGAGAGAAAATGAAATTAAGACAGTCAGGATATTGCTGTCAGGCAAGAGAAATGATATTTCGGATGATATTATCCGGGAAAGATTGAGGGAGATGTATGTATAAGGTAGCAGTGTTGGGTGATCGTGACAGTATATATGGATTTGCTGCGATTGGACTGGATACCTATCCGGTAGAAAATACCGCAGAAGCTTCAAAGCGATTGAAGGAGCTGGCTGATGGAAGATATGCCGTTATATACATTACAGAGAGCCTTCAATCCGAGTTGGAATCGGAGATAGATCATTATACATCCTCACAGATTCCGGCAATTATACCGATTCCCGGTGTATCAGGCAATACAGGAATGGGAATGAGAAATGTTAAGAAATCTGTAGAGCGTGCAGTAGGCTCTGATATTATATTTAATAATGAATAATCAAAAGAAATGATAAATCAATCATGTAAAGCAGGTGAAAAATATGAGCAAAGGCACCATAAAGAAAGTATCCGGTCCCTTGGTAGTCGCAGAAGGCATGCATGATGCCAACATGTTTGACGTTGTTCGTGTAAGCAGGCAAAGGCTAATCGGAGAGATAATCGAGATGCATGGCGACCAGGCTTCCATTCAGGTTTATGAAGAAACCGCAGGACTTGGACCCGGTGAACCTGTGGAGTCAACAGGAACACCACTAAGCGTTGAATTGGGCCCGGGACTTATCGGAGGCATATTTGATGGAATACAGCGTCCTTTGGTAGACATTATGAATGCTACGGGAACCAATCTAAAGCGCGGTGTTGAGATTCCCGCTTTAAATAGAGATAAAAAGTGGCATTTTGTACCAAGCGTTTCAGTCGGTACGGAGGTTGAAGAAGGCGATATCATTGGTACCGTAAAGGAAACAGATATAGTTATACAGAAGATTATGGTTCCGGTTGGAGCGAAGGGAAGGATTGTCTCAATAACTGAAGGAGATTACACAGTTGTTGATACTGTTGCCGTACTTGAAAGAGAAGACGGGACTAAAGAAAATCTTACGCTTATGCAGAAATGGCCTGTTCGTCAGGGCAGACCTTATAAGCAGAAGCTGTCTCCTGATAAGCCTATGATTACAGGACAAAGAATCATAGATACACTCTTTCCTATAGCTAAAGGCGGTGTTGCGGCTATTCCCGGTCCTTTCGGAAGCGGTAAAACAGTAGTTCAGCATCAGCTGGCCAAATGGGCAGAGGCTGATATCGTGGTTTATATCGGATGTGGTGAGCGCGGTAACGAGATGACGGACGTTCTGAATGAATTCCCGGAACTAAAGGATCCTAAGACCGGTAAGTCACTGATGGAGCGTACCGTACTGATTGCAAATACTTCCGATATGCCGGTTGCAGCCCGTGAGGCATCGATATATGTAGGTATTACGATTGCGGAGTATTTCCGTGATATGGGTTATTCCGTAGCTTTGATGGCGGATTCCACATCCCGCTGGGCTGAGGCTCTTCGTGAGATGTCCGGTCGTCTTGAGGAAATGCCGGGTGAAGAAGGTTATCCTGCATATCTTGCCAGCCGTTTGGCACAGTTTTATGAAAGAGCCGGAAGAGTCATAAGTTTAGGTAAGGATGGAAGAGAGGGAGCGTTATCAGCCATAGGTGCTGTTTCTCCTCCCGGCGGTGATATCTCAGAGCCGGTATCCCAAGCTACTCTTCGTATCGTTAAGGTATTCTGGAGTCTGGATTCCAATTTGGCTTACAGAAGACATTTTCCCGCTATTAACTGGCTGACAAGCTATTCTCTATATGACATGGGAAAATGGTTTAATGCAAATGTCAGCAGCAAGTGGAGTGATCTGAAGGCCCGTATGATGAAGCTTCTGAATGATGAAGCTGAGCTTGATGAGATAGTAAAGCTGGTAGGTATGGATGCTTTATCCGCACCTGACCGACTGAAGCTTGAAGCAGCAAGGTCTATTCGTGAGGACTATCTTCATCAGGATGCATTTCATGAGGATGATACCTATACGAGTCTTGAAAAGCAATATCTGATGATGGAACTGGTATTACAGTTTTATGATATTTCTCTGGAGAACCTGAGTAACCTGTCTATAGATGATTTGGTTAAGCTTCCTGTCAGAGAAAGAATAGGACGTTTCAAATATATTAAGAATGATAAGATTAAACAGGAATATGAAGAAATCCTGATACAGATAAGATCAGAGATTCAGGAGCTTGTACAGAAGGAGGGAGCCTAATGCCAAAGGAATATAGAACAATTCGAGAGGTTGCAGGTCCTCTTATGCTGGTACAGGGAGTTGAAGGAGTTGCTTTTGATGAACTTGCTGAAATCGAACTTGTTAATGGCGAAAAACGCCGCTGCAGAGTCTTGGAAATCGATGGCGGGAATGCTCTTGTCCAGCTGTTTGAAAGCTCTGTAGGTATAAATCTGGCAAGCAGCAAGGTGCGCTTCCTTGGTCGCAGCATGGAGCTTGGAGTGTCAGAGGATATGTTAAGCCGTGTATTTGACGGCTTAGGTCGACCGATAGATAACGGACCGGATATACTGCCGGAACAAAGACTGGATATTAACGGTCTTCCCATGAATCCTGCAGCAAGAAATTATCCGCAGGAGTTTATTCAGACAGGTGTGTCTGCAATCGACGGATTAAATACACTGGTTAGGGGACAGAAGCTGCCGATATTCTCCGCCAGCGGACTTCCCCATGCGAATCTTGCGGCACAGATAGCCAGACAGGCTAAAGTTCGCGGTACTTCAGAGCCGTTTGCCGTTGTATTTGCAGCTATGGGTATCACTTTCGAGGAAGCTAACTTCTTCACGGAGTCATTCCGCAAGACTGGTGCTATAGACAGAACGGTTATGTTCATCAATCTGGCTAATGACCCGGCTATTGAGCGTATCTCTACGCCCCGTATGGCACTTACCGCAGCCGAGTATCTGGCATTCGAAAAGGATATGCACGTGCTTGTAATTCTGACCGATATTACGAACTACGCAGATTCCCTTCGTGAAGTGTCTGCTGCCCGTAAGGAGGTTCCGGGTCGCCGCGGATATCCCGGTTATATGTACACTGACCTTGCATCCTTATATGAGAGAGCAGGACGTAAGAAGGGCAAACCGGGAAGTATTACGTTGATTCCGATACTTACCATGCCGGAGGATGATAAGACCCATCCGATACCGGACCTTACAGGCTATATCACAGAGGGGCAGATCATACTTAGTCGTGAGCTGCATCGACAGGGTATTGAACCTCCGATAGACGTACTTCCTTCGCTGTCACGTCTTAAGGATAAGGGTATCGGTGAAGGAAAGACCAGAAGGGATCATGCCAATACCATGAACCAGATATTCGCGGCTTATGCAAGAGGTAAGGAAGCGAAAGAGCTGATGGTCGTTCTTGGAGAAGCGGCACTTACGGATATAGATAAGCTGTATGCACAGTTTTCAGATGCCTTCGAGAAAGAGTATGTATCTCAGGGCTATGAAACGAACCGTGATATAGAGGAAACTTTGAATCTGGGCTGGAAGCTTCTCAGGATGCTTCCAAGGGCAGAGCTTAAGAGAATTAAGGATGAGCTGCTGGATGAATATTATGATAAGGAGTAGGTAATATGGTAACCAAACAAGTAAATCCTACCCGTATGGAATTAACCAGACTTAAGAGAAAATTAGTAACTGCTATCAGGGGTCATAAGCTTCTTAAGGATAAAAGAGATGAGCTTATGAGAAGATTTCTTGATATGGTCAGGGAGAATAAAGCCCTGCGTGAGAAGGTCGAAGCCGGAATTCACCGTGCGAATAAGAATTTTGTATTGGCAAGGTCTGTGATGGCTGATGAGATAATCAATGTTTCACTGATGGCTCCGAGGCAGGAGGTTTATCTGGATACTCATACGAGAAATGTCATGAGTGTCGATATACCGCAGTTCGAGTATAAGACCAAGACACCGGACGAGAATGATATATACCCTTACGGATATGCATTTACATCAAGTGATTTGGACGATGCGGTTAAGAGCCTTGCAGACATTCTTCCCGATATGCTTAAGCTTGCCGAGGTGGAGAAGTCCTGTCAGCTGATGGCTGCAGAAATTGAAAAGACCAGACGCAGAGTAAATGCCCTTGAGCATGTAATGATTCCTGATATGCAGGAAAAAATCAAATACATCATAATGAAGCTTGATGAAAATGAGCGCAGCACGCAGGTCCGCCTGATGAAGGTGAAGGATATGATGCTGGAGCAGGCTCATGGATACAGTAAGAAGATGATGGAATAAGCAGTAAAGCTTGATGGAGTAAACAGCAGAAAACAGAGAATTTGTCGGGCTTTATTGAATATTTGATGTATGATAACACTAATATTGGACATATTTATATTCTTTACTATAATTAAAGTGATAGGAATATGGATATGTCCTTTTTATTATCAAGTTTTATATGTGTGAAGAGTAGACTTAGCTTGCATTATACATAAATCAAATACATGGAATACGG
>DUQV01000118.1 GCA_012837605.1 Clostridiales bacterium
AAATGAAGGTACGGAACTTAGTGACTTTTATTCAATGTATGATAATGTCATCCGCACTTTTGAAGGTCCTATTAATGAATGGAATACTGATGATTTTTCATTATTTGATGCCTCTATGGACTATATGATCCCAAGCATTAAAATTCTCTCCATGCCATTTTATGACAGCTTAATATTCTTCGGTAATGATGAAGGAGAGTATAAAGAATTAAATGGCAATATTGTTACCTTCGGTAAAGATTATTTAAGAGAGGAAGACGGTTTTTCACCGGATAATAAGAAAGGCGATCATGTAATAGAAAGAGGTTCTTTGGATATTTCCAATAATACTCTTGTACATGAGTTTTATATTGAACGTAATGGTGAGACCATCTCCAGAGCTGTTACAGAAATTGTTGGTCTTTCGGATGGTACATACATCGTACAATCTTTTAATAAATCTCCTTTGTATGATGAAAGACTTGAAGATAAGGGAGATGCATACTTTATGATTTTTGACAGAAATAAGCTGGAGGTTATCAAAGCAAAATTTGCACCGGATGTAAACTATGCCTACAATTCTATAGTCGGAAAAGGTAAAACGACTGTAGAAGATATGGCACAAGGATATACGCTGGTCAGAAAAATGACCGTTGCAAACGGTGTTGCTTCAGTTGAAAAATATCAATAACTTATTACAAAGGTATTGCTTCACAATAAAAAGTACCGCAGGTACTTCCTCATAATAAAGTACTGCAGGCACTTCCCCATAATGTGCATTTACGAGTACTGCCATCATATTATGCTTAATCTTTGCGGACTTAGATCCGTATAAGATATACATAATGTGATGGCAGTACTTTTATATTTCTCTACTCCAACCCTTCCACTATTGCAAAATAAGTAATAGCTACTATCTCATCAGCGCTGGTAATGAATTGAATCTTTGAATCATCCTTTATATAGGTATATGAACCTGAAGATTCAATATAATCAACTCCGTAAGCTGCTATCATGTCATCCACTGTCGCTCCTAGATAGACTCCCTCGGGAGTGCTTACTGTATCATCCATCAAATCGATTGTTGATATATAGTCCTTATCTTCCAGAGGATAGGTGTTTATCTCTATGCCCGGATAGGTATAGGTCTTATCAAGTCCTTTAAAGGCACAGCTTTCAGCTTCAAAATAATGCTGGTATTCACCTAAGGCTTCAATAACAGGAGCCGCATCAGTATTCATATATATTACGACACCGTTGTATTCAAATCCATATCCGGAAGGCTCTTTTTGCACACTGTCCTGTGTATCCTGTTGTTCCTGCTGATTATCCTGAATTACATTATCATTATTGTTTTCTATATTGTCTTTTGGTTCTTCTTTGGCACCACAGCCTGTCAGAAGAAAAGCAAGTATAATTAAAATCAATATTTTCCTCATCATCATTCTCCTCATATATATAATATTTTCAATGGTACAGAATATATAAATTGCTAATCATATGACCTTTTTCATTCATCCTCCTGACCGTCTCCTATAGTCTGGGCGACAGCCCCGTAGCTTTTAAGATACCCGTACTCCTTAAGCTCCCTTTCCTGATCTTCTTTCATGGCATAGTAGAAATCCACCTTGTCCCGCCATATTTTCTCATACTCTTCGTCATTCCTGTGATCAGGCAGGTTATAGTCATTGCTTAATATTTCACCGAGATATTCTGAGAATTTCTCTGCTCCCGACAAATTAAGGTGAAGACCTCCGTCAAATGTATCCTTATCATATTCAATCCCTATCTTATCCTCTGCAATCTCAAGAAAGTTAATATAGGCTAAGTCATTATCCTTTGCAAAATCCACCATCTGCCGGTCCCATTCAGGATACCAATACGGATAGACACTTGGGGATTTCATAAGGATCAATTCAATATCATTTTCCTTACAAAGCCTGACCATCTTTTCAAGATAATAATAGCTGTTATCCCCGAAGCTGTAATCAGCCAACATTCTTCCCTTTGGGATATATCCCACAGGCTTTACATCGATTCTCATAAGATATCCGTTATGCGACAGCTTTTTCTTTCCAAACACATATTTAAAATCCTCTGCGCTTATCTCACTCCATCTGGAATGATACCTAAGAAGTGGGAATATATAAGTAATCAGATCCTCATTTTCCATCATGGAAGCCTTGACGGCACCAATCTTATGCTTGGAAAGTTTCATGCCGTCTAATGTCAGTCTGTTGTAAGCTTCCTTTTGAGGTTCATTATATTTCATGGCAAGCACATTAAAAACTACCACCTTAGGCTTTTCATATTTCAATGTTTCCTCAAGCAGATAGTATGACTGCCAGACCAACTGCTGTGCACTTCCTCTTATATAGCTTGTTATGCCGTATTTTTCCCATAAGGTAACCGGTGATATATTGGAGAACACTTCACAATCCCCTATAAATATCACATCATGCTTTTTCTCTTCTCTATAATATTCTTCTACCAGATTCCCCTCCGGAATCTCAGACATATATTTTGGCATTAACAGCTCCTGCAAAAAGAAAATCACTGCCAGCAGGAACATCACTGCTGCAATATTTATCAGGATTTTTTTCACCTTCATAAGCCTCTTGCCTTTCTACCGGTTTCATATCAACCCCATCTCCTAATAAGCGGAGTCACCTCACTGATGTGATTAAAAAAATTAATATTAAATCTTATATAATCACCAAAATCACATATAATAATAAATTCTTATATAACCACTAAAACTGACTGTATATAAACTGACTTGCATCATATCCCACACCATATGCTCCGAATATCAATATAAATATAATCAGTGCGAAATATGACAAATACCTCACCGTTAACGGCTTTACAGCCAACTGTTCCCTAAATCCGACTGATCTTGATGCCAAGCTAACATACAATACAAGCAGCACTGCCAAAATCAGTACTATATAATCAGACATTGTAAGACCAAGCCCTAAGAGTTCTCCACTAAACAACTCATTCCAATTCCACCTTGTGAATACCGTTCTATACATCCTAAAGGTAGTCCCCACATCCCTATAGCAGTCCAATGTTCTGAGAAAACTCATCAGCCAGAAAGTTCTTGCCACCTGAAACAACCTGTACCAAAAAGTGTGCAGCACATTAAACCGCTTATGAAAACGCTGATACAGAGGGATACATTCCTGAGATACAAGTATAACAAGACAGTTTAACAGTCCCCATACGATAAAATTCCATGCCGCACCGTGCCATACACCGGTTGTAAACCATACTAAAATTGTCGCTATATATACCGGAATCCTTTTTCCTATGGCATCTCCGAACAGCTTTCTGCAACTTTTTGACAGATTAAGCATTGATTTACTTACTGATATAGGGAAGAACATATACTCTCTAAACCAGCTTCCCAGACTAATATGCCATCTTCTCCAATATTCAGTGATAGACTTTGAGAAATACGGTCTTTCAAAATTCTCCTTCAGACGGATTCCGAATACTTCCGCCACTCCGATGGCAATATCTATACCTCCTGTAAAATCCGCATAGAGCTGTATAGCATAGAAGAACATTCCGACAAGTACATATACTCCCTGATACTCCTCAGGGTTTCTTACTATGGTATTTACAGCCGGAAGCAGTCTGTCCGCAATCACCAGTTTCTTAAAAAAACCCCATAATATTCTCTGCAGACCGAAGGATATAGCCTTTGCATCAAAGGAATGCTCACCGAATAATGTTTCCTTCAAATCATCAAATCTGCTGATCGGTCCCTGAATAAGCTGAGGAAAAAATGATATGAATAATGCCAGCTTAAATATGTTTTTCTCATAAGGATACTTGTCCCTATAAACATCTATAATATAGCCCATAGTCTGAAAGGTATAGAAGGATATTCCCAAAGGCAGAGCAAATCTCAGGATGGGTATATTATTCTTAAAATTCATAAAATCAAGTAAAGATTTTACATTAAGCAAGGTAAAACCGGAGTACTTTAAAACAGCGAGAATACCAAAATTAAAAACCATACACAGCACAAGATACATTCTTTGCTTTTTCTTTATCCGTGCCTTATAGGTCTTTCTTTCCTCTCTGGATAATGCCTCTTTATGCGTATTAAGATAATCCGTCTGAATAGTCTGAAGCGTTCCTATCCTTCTGCCGGCAAAATAGGTCGATAAAGTTGTTGCCAATATATATACCATATATCCCATACCTGCGAAGCTGTAAAACACATAGCTTGCCAGAAGAAGCAGCATCCACTGAAATTTTTTCGGTATAATATAATAAAGTACAAATAATACAACTGCAAATAATATGAATTCATAAGATGTAAAAAGCATAAAGCCCCCTGTTATTCATCCTCCAAAAGTCTTTCTATCAAGGCATGGATAGCCTTTGCGGAGTTAAAATTCTCCGGTATGATTTCCTCAACCGGTATTGAAATGTCAAATTCCTCGCTAAGCTCGGATATAAGGGTAACGATATCGAAGGAATCAATGATTTTATCATCAATCAAGGTATTGCATGTATTAAAGTCTACCTCAGGATGCATTCCTTCTAATATTTCAATAATCTTATCCATCTCTCATTCTCCTGTTTTCTTATTCTTATTTCTTATTCTAATTTCTAATTTTGCTTTTTTCCAACTATAAATCAATAATTTCTTATATTTTACTTTTTTATATTTGTTTTATGTTACCATCTTCCATTTTGTATTTCCAATTTCACTTTTCTGATATCTGTTTTCAAATTTATGTTTTATGCAATATTTTTTCATCTTTTACTTTTCAATACCATGTACTCCCAAGCCAATCTATAGATTTTCCTGCAGCTTATATTTCTCCATCAGAAGCACACGATTGATTTTTCCGTTTGGTGTAAGCGGCATACTGTCCAGATTCTCTATCATATTAGGAACCATATATCTCGGAAGCTTTTGCTTGAGAAAGCCTGCAACCTCCGCTTTCGTTATGTCTCCCACATAGTATAATATAATCTTCTTCTTATCATTATCAAATATACAGCATGCAGATTTTATGTCAGGCTGCATATTAGCCACTACTTCAATCTCTCCCAGCTCAATACGGTGTCCCATATGCTTAATCTGGTTATCCTTCCTGGATACGAACACCAGCTCACCAAACTCATTATATTTACCCAGATCCCCCGTTCTGTATATCAGCTCCGGATAAGAAGTATTTAAGGGATTTTGTACAAACACCTCGTTTGTTTTCTCAAAATTATTATAATATCCCAATGTCAGAGAGGTTCCGCGAATACAGATTTCACCTACATCACCTTGCTTAGGCTGCTTGTCCTGATCATCAAGAAGAATTATATCCGTGTTCTTAAACGGTCTTCCGATAGGAATTGTCTCATCCAGTTCAAAGTCCCTGTTGACCTCGTAGTAGCAGGACATTCCTGTGCATTCGGTCGGTCCGTACAGGTTGATAAACCTTGCATTAGGAAGATACTTTCTCCACAGCTTAAATTGCTTGATAGGAAATACCTCACTGCCGAATGCTATGGTGTGAAGATACTCAGGCACTGCCTTTTCAAATGTTCCAAATGCCGATATTATCGTAAGAGCCGATACGACCCAGCATATGGTATTGATTTTCTTATCATTTAAGAACTCCACCAGCTTAAGCGGGAACATGAACAGACTCTTTGGAATGATGTATGTGGTGGCTCCGTATTTTAATGTAGGATACAATTCCTTAAGACAAGCATCAACATAAAGCGGTGTCTGATTGCCGAATACGGTATTCTCGTTTATCTTAAGGACATCTGTAAGATTCTCGATATAATCGATTACTGAACGATGGCAAGCCACGACTCCCTTAGGTATTCCTGTAGAGCCAGATGTAAACACAATATATATGGGATCCGTATCTATCTGCTTATCTCTGATATCCATCAGCATATTTTCATCATGAGGTGTCTGAATAATATCGTCATACAGATATACCCTGCCCTCGTAACCGAATTCCGATATGGTATTGATTGTATCATTATCACATATCACAGCCTTAGGGTTTAAGCTGCCTAATATAAGCTCTATACGGTGCTTGGGTATTTCCTCATCTATGGGAACATAAAAACAGCCTGAATATATCACCCCATAGAAGGTTATTATCGTGCCCGGATGCTTTCCCATAAATACGACCACAGGCTCCTTATAATGACCCTGCTTATGAATAAAAGTACCGATAGCTCTTGATCTGTCATAAGCCTCTCTAAAGGTTACAGCAGAATTCTCATCGGCGTATGCGATTTTGTCAGGAACTTTTCCTACTATTATCTCCAAATATTCCAATACATTGTTCTGCATTATTCTCTTGCCTTCCTGAATATGTATAGTATTAAGTTATCAGATTATTATACTCCTTCTTAAGCTTGGCACCACAGGCAGTTACACTGCACATGGCCAGAACCTCCAGAGCATCCAAAAATCCGGATCTCAAATGCTCATCCCGTTTTATCATTGAAAGCTCCGTACAGCCCAAGATTATCGTATCTGCTCCGTTTTTTCCAAGCTCATCAGTTACAGTGTAAAAGCTGTCCATATTTACAGGTGTGCCAGCTTTTACATTCTTATATATAATATCTGTTACTAATGACTGACCGTATGTTGACGGTACAATCGGCTCTATATCATATTTTATAAGCTCGTTCTGGAACAGGCCGGACTCAATCGTACCCTCAGTAGCCATTATGCCGACCCGCTTAACGTCACGGCTCCTAAGATACTTTACTGTTTCACATATAATATTGATTATTGGGGCATTTATATAACCGGACAGCTCCTTATGAAAATAATGGGCTGTTATACAGGGCATTGCTATATAATCAGCTCCCATTGCATCTAAGGCTTTGCCAACCTCTATCAGGTAAGTAAGAGGATTATCTGTACTTCTTCCCAGTAAATAATCAGTCCTGTCAGGTACTGACGGCTTACTGATAATATACATATCAATATGCTCCTGGTCAAGATTGGCGTCAGTCATTCGGATAACCAATTCATAAAAATATGCTGTTGCAAGAGGACCCAACCCCCCTATGACACCTAAGCTTTTAGTCATGTTTTCTCCTTTATATTATTCCTCAGGAGTACGAGGATATAATGATTTGTCAAAATTATAATAATTGTTTCCTCTTTTTTTGGTATACTCTTCCACTTCAGCATCGGTTAGCATAAAGGTCGGCATTTTATCCTTGTTCGGACATGTATCAAAATGATACCATCCGTCTCCGCAGTTAATCAGATTCCAAAAATGCTGTGTTCTGCCGCCAACTCTGGTTACTCTCATATTGTCAATTCCTGCACGGGTTAGAAATGCTTCCGACACAGCATAGTAAGTAAAGCAATCTCCGATTCCGTTTACAATACCTCTGTAGGCTTCCTTCCTCCAATCCGACTTATCAGAAGAACCTGAATAGCCTACATTTGCCTTTACCCATTTGTATATTTCATATGCGATTTCTCTTTTTGTCATTCCCTCTTCTGTTATTTTATCCAGAATCGGATCTACCTTTGAATAAAGCATTTCATCTGTAATACTAAGCGGTTCAACAGTTATAGTTGCTGATTCCTTCGTTTTGTTCCCTGACGAGTCCTCGGCTGTATAGTAAACCTTATAGGTACCCACCTTGTTGAGATTCACTTGACTTGAATCTATTTGAAATTTTACGTCAGTATCTTTATTGTCCTTAACACTTACACCCTTTCTATAAGACACTGTATCGCCCTCATATACGGTTTGATCCTTTATGCCGTAGAATATAGGCGGTTCGGTATCAAGCATTACATTTAACAGGGATTTAACCTCTGTCTTGTTGCCATAGTAATCTTCAACTATAACAGTAACTTCCTGATAACCGGGTGTATCAAAGTCCGGTTCTTGGGCAAATGAAACCTTATACGCCGATATATCGATTACATCCTCAACAAAATCAATCGGCATTAAAGTATCTCCCTGCCAAACTTCCTTATTTACAGGAGAAGCGATTGGCGGTGTGGTATCTACCACTTCAATATTAGAGCTTAATATTTTACCGTCCACTTCGATCTGTATAGGATGAACCGTCGGCTTGCTTATGTCAAGAGCTGATATATCCGATATAACCATAACACTTATTACATTGTTATCCACAAAATCCTCCGGCTTTACATCCAGTACGGTTCCTGCTTCTACCTGAACAGAGCTTTTTACTTCAAGGACTGTAAGCTTAGACTCTATAATACTAATATTATTGCCTGAATCCTTAAGTGCTATTTTTATATTCTTCTCTCCCGGTGTGGATGTATCGGGTTCAGATATAAAGGATGCTTCAACATCGGTCGCATCAATCACATTATCAATAAAATCAGATGCATTTATCTGCTCATCCAGTAGTGCAATAACCTCTACAGGCTCAGCTGTAGGAGGTATTGTATCTACCACCTCAAGATTTGATGTAAATACCCTTCTATTAACCTTAATTTGAACTTCATAAACGCCGGGAGAACAAAGGTCAATACTATCTATATCCGTAATAAAGCTTGCTGCTTTGTCCTTATTTAGCATAAACTCCGAAACATCAACAGAATGTGTACCGGCTTCAATTGTTACCGCATTGACAACCACCGGTCGCATTTCAATATAGACAAGATAAGCTGCTGCTGCCAAAGACATCAAGCTTAATAGTATTACAGATATCTGTGCTATACGTTTTCTCCTTCTCCTTCTTTTCATGATGCCTCCATACACAACATTAGACTATACATTCATTATTTTATAGTAATCTTAAAATAATAGATTGTCAATACAGCTATAAAATCTATATAATAAGACGCTGTTAATTAATATTCGGTTCGATTATTTACTGATCTTTCTTATTATATTATTTACGCAATTTATCATTTTATAATTACATGTAATTAAAGCTAATGCGACATAGTTCACCATTATTCTTGCTTCTGCATAATATATAATATCACATTATTCTTAATCTGATTACCAATATTTTAAGGAGATGATTTTATGAGCTGCCATGATTTCAGAAATTGCAGACGCAATATAAGGGGACGTTTTGATCCTTTCGATGGTAGGTTTGATGACAGAAGATGCTGCTTTCATGTTAATTGGGGTTCATGTACAGGAAGCAGGTTCTGCCATAGACGACATCCATTCAGACAAAAATTTCGCTGGCCCTATTAACATTATCAGAATATCGTATGGGATTACTTTCCGGTAAGCAGATATATGCATATTAATCATATGCGTACAAAACAATATTATTCTCTTTACTTTAACACTGTATAATGTTAAAATTATAATATGTGAATATATCACTAATTGATAATAGAAAGGAGTCCTAACGATGAGCAAAACCATCAGAACCCCTGCTGTTGATCGATTATTTGAAGCTATACTTAGCTTAAAGGATTCTGAAGAGTGTTATATTTTTTTTGAAGATATCTGTACTGTGAATGAGCTGTTATCCTTATCTCAAAGATTTGAAGTTGCCAGAATGCTGCGCCAGCAAAAAACCTATCTTGAAATTGCCGAAAAGACAGGAGCCTCTACTGCTACTATTAGCCGTGTAAACCGCTCCCTCAATTACGGTAATGACGGTTATGATATGGTGTTTGCACGCATGAAAAGCTTCAATTCTACAAAATAATAATATAATCAAAAGGCTGTTTCATCACTTATGAATGTTGAAACAGCCATTATTATCATATTCATAATTATTTATTTTTCATTCTTATTATTATTTTTAACATTATTCTTTTTTGCGTTTTAAGTGATTACCGGTTTTTTAGAATTATTACCTTCCTTGCTGTTATTAGAAGCTTCCTTATCATTTAATCTCTTAGCAGATTTTAATGA
Source organism: Clostridiales bacterium (assembly GCA_012837605.1). Taxonomy (GTDB): domain Bacteria; phylum Bacillota; class Clostridia; order Lachnospirales; family Lachnospiraceae; genus Mobilitalea. The sequence continues at coordinate 9,864 of DUQV01000118.1, forward strand.
ATTATCTATAAGCTGTTCAATAACATGCTTTCTCATATACACATCAAAGCACAGAATACATATAAATGAAAACAGCGACAGAAAATCCCGATCCTCTTTATTCTTGACAAATTCAAAGGATTCCTTGGCTTTTGTCATCTTTCTGATCATATCCTTCGTCAGAGCATCCGTTTGTTCCTTCTCGAGTCTGAATATTTCTTCATAGATTTTCTCCAGACCGATATCGGACTTACCGCCATAGAATCTCTCTGTCAGAGGATTGAATATGCTTTGGATATCGCTGATAGATAATATATTTTTAAAATAATAAATAAATATAAGAAGGAACATGTGCTCCTTAGTATATTTCTTCTTAATCGGAGGAGGAAGCAGTTCATTCTTGGTATAATTATTTATCATGGTCTTTGTAAGAAGCTTGTCCTCACTATACCTTTTGGATGATTTCAAGTGCTTGTCCATAAAGGTCGTGACCTGATCCATGTATAAATCTATGTTGGGTATATCATCCGGCATTATATATTTAACATTCTTTAAATCATTTATCAGGCTGGAGATATACTCTTCTTTCGATGCGTCCAATTTACTCACCTCAAAGCTTATTATATAGTATTCGATACTAGATGTCAAAGCAAAAATAATGATGTATAGATGCGTAAAATCATATAAAATATGAGGTTGTCTTGAAACAGATACTGCAGCGTGCTATACTTGTTTTATGCTTTTTTGCATAATACATATGGACAGGCAGGTAGATACATGAATATACTTGATACTCTTAATCCCGAACAAAAACGGGCCGTACTGCATGACAAAGGACCCCTTCTGATACTGGCCGGGGCAGGCTCAGGAAAGACCAGAGTCCTGACTCACCGGATAGCATATCTTATTGAACACAGGAATGTAAAGCCTTGGAATATCCTTGCTGTTACATTTACAAATAAAGCAGCCCGAGAAATGAAGGAAAGGGTGGACCAGATAGTAGGCTATGGTTCGCACGACATCTGGGTAAGTACATTTCATTCCACATGTGTAAGAATTCTAAGACGTTTCATTGACAGAATCGGCTATGAACGCAGCTTCTCAATATATGATACAGATGATTCAAAGACCCTGATGCGTGAGGTCTGCAAATATCTTGATATAGATACTAAGCGGATACCTGAAAAAAGCATACTTAGTGCAATATCAAGGGCTAAGGACGAGTTGATTACTCCCGAGGAATTTGAAAAAAGTGTTAACGGAGATTATATGTTAAAGAAGCAAGCCGAAGCCTACAAGGAGTATCAGAAGCGTCTTAAAGCAAGCAATGCTCTGGATTTTGATGATTTGATTACTAAGACTGTAGAGCTGTTTATGACGGATAAGGAGGCTCTGACTTATTATCAGGACAGATTCCGTTATATCATGGTAGACGAATATCAGGACACCAACACCGCACAATTTCGCTTAATTCACCTTCTGGCTTCAGGCATAAATGAGCAGGGAAAGAGAGAATATAATCTTTGCGTTGTCGGCGATGATGACCAAAGCATATATAAGTTCAGAGGTGCCAATATCCAGAACATCTTAAGCTTTGAGAAGTCATTTCCCAATACAAAGATCATTAAGCTTGAGCAGAACTACCGTTCAACCAAGAGTATATTGGATACTGCCAACGAGGTTATAGCTAACAATATCGGTCGTAAGGACAAATCCCTCTGGACAGATAATGAAAAGGGTGAGCCTGTAAGCTATACTCAATTTGAATCAGATATTGAAGAGGCTGACAGTATCACAAGTGAAATTAGGAGAATTGTTGAGAATAACGGTGCAAGCTATAATGATTTTGCCATCCTATACAGAACCAATGCTCAGTCCCGTATATTTGAAGAGAGACTGATACAAAAGAACATTCCCTATAAGATAATAGGGAGCGTGAATTTCTATGCCCGTAAAGAAATTAAGGATATACTTGCGTATATGAAGACCATAGATAACGGTCTTGACAATATCGCCGTAAAGAGAATAATCAATGTACCACGCCGTGGAATTGGTATGACAACTATAGACAGGGTAAATGACTATGCTCTTCTTAACGGCATAAGCTTTTATGAAGCACTTGTCCGTTCGCAGCAAATTCCGGGTTTGGAGCGTTCTTCTTCAAAAATTATGTCATTTGTCAGTATGATAGAGGGGCTGCGCACGCAGCTGCATCAGAAAAACTATAATTTGGCCGAATTGATAGATGATATCTTAGATGCTACCGGATATCTGAGAGAATTAGATGCCGAGGGTACGGATGAGGCAAGAGATCGTATATCAAATATCGATGAACTTGTAAATAAGCTGGTTACATATGTAGAAGAAGCCGAAGATACTCCTACCCTTAGTGGATTCTTAGAAGAGGTTGCTCTGGTATCTGATATAGACAGCTTTGATGAAAGTGCGGATAATATCGTGCTTATGACACTTCATAGTGCAAAGGGCTTGGAATTTCCTTATGTTTATATGTGCGGGATGGAGGAAGGCATATTTCCCGGCTACATGTCCATCTATGCAGATAATCCGCAGGAGGAAATCGAAGAAGAAAGACGGCTTTGTTATGTGGGAATAACCAGAGCCATGAAGCGTCTGTCATTATCAGCAGCAAAGCAGCGTATGTCGCGGGGTGAAATGTCATATAACAAGCCATCCCGTTTCATACACGAGATACCAAGATATCTTATGAAGGTAAATGTACCCGATAATGAACCTACAAAATCATTTGCTTTTAATAAATCATCCTTATTCTCCGAGTATCGCCAGTCTCAGAAGAATTATAAGCCATTTATAACTCCTGAGCCAAGGCACCTTGCAGGAAGCAATCTGACAAAACTGGAATATGGTATCGGCGATAAGGTAAAGCATGTCAAATTCGGAATCGGCAAGGTTACCGACATAACCATGGGAGGTAAAGATTACGAGGTTACGGTAGATTTCGAAAGATACGGCATAAAAAAGCTACTGGCATCATTTGCGAAATTAACCCTTGCAGATTAGTAATTGAAGAAATCATTGAATAAAAAATGGTGAATAAAAAACCGTACGTTAAGAAATTATATATTATAGTAATTTCCTCTTTGATATGTTATACTATATACAGAAAGTTCATAATAATGAAATAATTAACATGAAAGGAAGTGCTACGATGGCTAATAAATTTGATGACTTTTTAAATGCGATAAAAATGGGAGAGCTTATGCACAGGAAAAGCCCTGCTGAAAAGAAAAAGAATACCTTAGTATGCATACTTGCTATAATCGGAGCCATAGCAGCGATTGCTGCCATTGCATATGCTGTTTACAGGTACATGAATCCTGATTATCTCGAAGATTTTGAAGATGACTTTGATGAATATGAAGAAGATGACGAAATCATAGAACCTGTTCAGGAATAGTTTATAAAAGGTGACAGGCACTGTTAACAAATTGTGAACATTTTTGTTTACAATTTGTTAACAGTGCCTGTCACCTTTTATATCATCACTTCTTCAATGCTTTTTCAGCATAATCTGTAATTACAATATCTTCATAAGGTACACGTTTTGCAAGCTCACCGGCATCCTCCAAGATATCCTGCAGCAAAGTAAGGCTGGCTTCCTCAAATACTAGGTTATCCTTCCATGTATCCTGTTCATAATATCTTGTCACAAGCAGGACAAGAGTTTTCTCATCGGTCTCTTTAAACTGTCCGGATATGGCTTTTGCTATTTCTTCCGGAGTATGGCTCTGCACATAATCCATTCCCTTTTGAATGGCATTTGTAAATCTCTGAATTACATCAGGATTCTTCTCAATATAACTCTTCTTTGCCGAAAAAGCCGTATACGGAACCTTACCGCTTTCAATACCTAGGGATGCACATACCTTGCCGACACCCTCAAGCTCAAGACCTGTAGCAGCCGGTTCAAACTCTATCGTATAATCTCCTTGGCCCGATGCAAATGCCTGCGATGTCAGCCCAAAGTCGATATTCTGAATAATATTAAGATCCTCTCTCGGATTAATTCCATGCTTCTTTAATATATACTCGAATACCATCTCGGGCATACCGCCTTTACGCCCACCTATTACCGTCTTTCCTTTAAGATTCTCCCATTTAAAATCTTCATTCTTATTCCTTGTCACCAAGAAGTTACCGGCACGCTGTGTAAGCTGTGCAAAGTTTATTACATAATCCTCAGCACCTTGATTATAAACATAGATGGATGCCTCAGACCCCATGAATCCGATCTCACATTCTCCGGAGATCAGTGCTGTCATGGTCTTGTCGGCACCCAAACCGTTTACTAGGTTTACCTTTAATCCCTCGTCCTTAAAATATCCCTCTTCAAAGGCCACATACATAGGAGCATAGAATACAGAATGTGCAACCTCGTTCAAGGTAATCTCTATCATATCGTCCTTTCCCTTACAGCCGGTGAATAAAGAAGCAGCCACTGCTAAAAAAGCAAGTACACAGATAAGCTTTCTCTTCATTGAACCTCCCAGAAAAATTTGCTCTTATTAGTATATGTAATAAATTTGTAAAGGTGTCAGGCACTGTTAACAAATTATGAACATTTTTGTTCACAATTTGTTAACGGTGCCTGACACCATTAATACCTTACGGTCTTTTAACCAATGTTACGTTCAATGACTTTTCAACATACTCGCCATTTTGAAGCTCCATAATTCCAAGAACAATCTCATCTCCCGGCTTTGAGTAGCTAAGAATGTTTATCAGATCGTCTATAGTCTCAACTTTTATATTATTAAATCTGACTATGATATGTCCGGGCTTTAGTCCTGCTTCTTCTGCGGGTGAATCCTGTATTACATCATTTATATATATACCAACAGGCATATTAAATTGTGCTGATATATCACGGGTTACGTTTCGTGCTGTCTCTGCATTGATTCCCAAGAATCCCATCTCTGTGACTTTTGATGCTTTATTATTCATAAGCAGATTTATCATGGGGATCGCATCCGATATCGGAATGGCATAGCCCATACCTTCGATTCTGGTGCCGGCAAATTTCAGTGAATTAATTCCGACAACCTCGCCGCTGATATTGATTAAGGCTCCTCCACTGTTACCGGGATTAATTGCCGCATCCGTCTGAATTAACTTAAGAGTAACACCTTGGTTGGTAATCTCCCGATTAAGAGCGCTGACATAACCAACAGTAACAGACTGTCCATAGCCAAGCGCATTGCCAATGGCAATAACCATCTCTCCTGCTTTTAGCTTGTCTGAATCTCCCAGCCGTGCAACCTTGATGGCATTTAGTGTGTCTTCCGGCAAATCCCCGATAGAAACCTCCAATAAGGCAAGGTCACTGCCTGCGTCCGCTCCTTTTATAACTGCGTTAGCCTTGTATTCATCAATAAACTCTACTTTGATTTCTTCAGCATTATCAACTACATGATTATTCGTTACTATCAGTATAGAAGAATCACTCTGACCTATTATTATTCCTGAGCCGCTTCCTTCTACCTGCTGGTTAAACTTTCTGCCAAAGAATATATCATACCGAGTGATGATATCGGTTGACGTAATAGACACTATGGAGGGCATTACTTTCTCAACAACATCCGATACATCGGTAATAATACCTTCAATATTAACAGGTTGAGCCAAATCCTCATCTGTTAATTCTATTATTGAAGCATCCTCCGAATCTCCGTCCTTATCATCTGCTACAATAATATTATCTTTATTGTATTTGAAAATATAATGATAACCTGAGGCAGCAGCACCGGAAATCACCCCAAAGGCTAAGGCTGCCGCCATAAAACCCAGCACTCTAAGGAATAGACCCTTCTTTTTTTTCTTTTGACCTCTTTCCTTAGGCTGTGGTGTATGAACATTTTCATAATAATTATTATCTATATTCATATTCATACCAAGACCTCCTGCCAAAATCATTTTTCTCCTGATTAACTCACATTTTAGCAGTCAATTATGTTCACTTTGTGATTAGTTTTTGAAAAAAGAATGAACACCTATTATTATATAGGAATATAGGAGCCTAATATTTTAAGCTCTAAAGCCTCCTGCTTAATACTGTAGAGAGCATTCTTTATCTGGGCATTGTTAAGGCTGCCTTCAAAATCTACGAAAAAGCGATAACTGAATGCTTTCCCCTTTGTAGGTCTTGACTCTATCCTCGTCAAATTTACATTATTATGAATGAAGTGCGATAATATATGATAAAGTGCTCCGCTTCTGTGCGGCAATACAAAACAAATGCTGATCCGATTAGCTTGCGACAGATACCTTCTTTTGTTCGATATAATAATGAATCTTGTCCGGTTATGCTCCTCATTATGAATGGAGGTCTGCAGTAACTCTAATCCATAAGCTTCTCCTGCCCTTTTACTGGCAATGGCAGCCTGTGATAAATCATTTTCCTGAAGAATTCTTCTGGCACAGCTTGCTGTACTTCCGCCCTCAATCTGTTCAATGTAAGGATGCTTCTTTAAGAAATCAGAGCATTGAAGTAAGGCCTGAGGATGAGAATATACCCTCTTGACCTTAGATATATCCGCACCGGGAAGCCCCCAGAGGTTGTGATCAACGGTTACAACATGCTCTCCGATAATATAATTATCATACTCCGCCAACAGATCAAATATATCAGAAAGAGTACCGGTCGATGAATTTTCAATTGGAAGCACGCCATAATCAGCCTGTCCGTTCTTAAGAGACATCATAACCTCTTCAAATGTCTTCATGGCAATACCTGTGCCCTGTCCTTTAAAATATTCCAGCATAGCCTGCTCGGTATAAGATCCGATTTCACCATAATAGGCAATTTTGGTCGCTATATTTGCACCAAAATTCTCAACAGCTTCAAATCCAAAATCGTCAAAAACCATAAGTGCATTATACTGTGCTCTTCTGCTCAATAACATAATCTGTGTAAATAAATCCGAAACAGCATCCGCATTCTCATGGATTTTCACCATATCTCTCAGCTTCTTAAGTTTCTCCTTCTCCCTTTCAGGATCATAAACCGGCAGGTCCTCTTTCTTTTTATATTCAGCTACATTTAAGGACAGCTTCATCCGATATTCAAAAAGCTCAAGCAGCTTCCTGTCAATCTCATCAATCTCTTTTCTTATTTCCGTCAAATCCTTCATAATAAAACAACCGTACCTTTCTTAAAATCATAAATCATATATATATGTATATATCCGATTCTTCTCCATATGTCCATTAATTATTTGTAATTGCATATTCATATGTAACGATATATAATATTTGTAACATATTTAACCATCCTGGAGGTGTTTTATTTGTCAACCATAAAAAAGGTATTGATCACTCTATTTATCATAACAGCCATTACATTCTTCGGAATTGTTATATATTCTTCCGGTCGTACATTTCTCAATGATGAAGATTTAGTGGGTAATACTACAGGTAATATTTATAACGGCGGTCTGTTCTGTGAACGCGACGGTAAGATATATTTCAGCAACGACAATGACGATGGCAGCTTATATGTGATGAATTCAGATCACACAAAATTTAAAAAACTGCATAATGACAAGGCTGCATATATCAATGTGGATGAAAATTATATCTATTATCTTCGAGCTAACAATACCAGAGAAAACGCCTCCGGCAGCATTTTATTTTTTAATAATACGGGCATATACCGTCTCAATCAAAACGGAAAAGCTCTTAAGGTTATTTGCAGTAATCCCGGAGCCTATGTTACCGTAAAGGGCAACCATATATATTATCAGAACTATGACGTGAATTCGGGACTATATCTCTACCGAAATCAAACCGATGGAACCTTGGAGAGATTGCTTCTTAAAGAAGCAGCCATACCGTCAATAATTATGGACAACAAGCTATATTATGTCGGTGTTAATGAGAACCATAACATCAATGTTCTCGATCTGTCAAGCTTTACCACACAAACATATATAGAAGGTAATTTTGGATACCCCATATTCAGCGGCGAATATATATATTATATGGATCCGACTGATAATTACACCATTAAAAGGATGAATAATGACGGCTCTGAAAGCATCGTGTTAGTAAATGAGCGCTGCTCCACCTATAATATTACCAACTCCGGCAAATACCTGTATTATCAGGTAGATGACCTGCAAAACAGCAAAATATGCCGGATTAATCTTAATACTATGGAATCTGAAGTCCTGCTTAAAGGTCATTATAAGCAAATTCATGTGACCGAAAACCATGTTTACTTTAAGGATTTTGATAATAAAAATACATACATAATAAGTGCAGACGGCAGTTCAAAGCTTTCAACCTTTAACCCTCCAAATCTGGGTGAAGATTAACTCTTTATGCCCGACATTGCCTTACCTGATTATCAAACAACTCCTTCATGGTCTTATCATATATAGGGTGTCTTAGCCAAGGTGCAATCTCAGCCATAGGCTCTAACACGAATAACCGTTTGTCCATCTCCACATGAGGAATGGTCAAATCTTCAGACTGTATGATGTAATCATCAAATAAAAGAATATCAAGATCAATTGTTCTCGGACCCCAGTGAATATCTCTGACACGCTCCAGTTTCATTTCAATCTTGTGTATTAGAGCTAACAGTTCCTGTGGAGTCTTAAGAGTCTTCATACATAAGGCACCATTTAAAAAGTCATCCTGTATGACAGGGCCTACCGGCTTTGTATTGCGAAGAGCGGATACACGAATAACTTTGCAATCCTCTTCCTTATCTAAAAGAGCGATTGCTTTTTTAATATAATCTTCTCTATCTCCCATATTCGAACCAAGACCCAGATATACCTGATGCCATTTTCTGCTTACAGACACAGACACGGTATCTAATGTCATAAGAATCGGAGCCCAAGGCTTCTTGATCTTAATACTCACTTCATTAAGATTATCATGTTTAATCAAAAGATACTTGGCAAGTCTGTCTGCTATTGTCTCAATCAGCTTGAATGTATTCTTCTTCAGGAAATCGCTGATTTCCTTACATATACTCGTATAATCAAGAGATTTTGTAATATCATCATCTCTTGCGGCTTCAGAAATATCCATATAAAGCTCTGCTGATATTAAAAACTTCTGCCCCAAGGAGTTCTCCTCCTTAAGCACTCCATGGTAAGCAAATACCTCTAAATCTGATATTGTGATCATATCCATTATAATACCCCCATGCATTCACTCGTTTGGTGACTGATACCGAATTGCTTCGGTCATACGAATTGCTCTTATATTTTCCTTAACATCATGCACTCGTATAAATTGTACACCGTTCATAACTGCAACTACTGTGGTTGCCAGTGTTCCCTCCAACCTGTTTTCCACAGGTTCATTCAGTGTCAGTCCTATTACGGATTTACGGGATGCACCAAGAAGAACAGGAAAACCAAGCTCATGCAGCTTCTTCAGATGACTTAACAGGTATAGATTCATCTCGTATGTCTTTCCAAAGCCAATACCCGGATCAAGAATAATATCATCCTTAGATATACCGGCATCCAAAGCAATCCTTATGCATTCTTTCATATCATTGATAAAATCCTTATAAAAATCCTTGTAATCAACCGTCTTTCGGTTATGCATCAGGCATACCGGCACTCTGTTCTTTACTGCCACCCTGACCATATCGGGGTCGTACCGCAGTCCCCATATATCATTTATTAAATCCGCACCTGCCTGACATGCGGCGTCCGCCACTCTGCTTTTATATGTGTCTATCGAGACAGGAATATCGGTAACTCTTCTGATTGCTTCAATTACAGGAATCACCCTTGACAGCTCTTCATCTTCCGATATCATTGTATAATTCGGTCGTGTGGATTCCCCTCCGACATCAATAATATCCGCACCCTCTTCTATCATTCTTAAAGCATGTGAAACAGCTTCGTCCAGCCGATTATGTCTACCCCCATCCGAAAATGAATCCGGTGTTATATTCAATATTCCCATCACATAGGTACCTTTATCAAGCGGGAATACTCTGCTTCCAATTTTAATACTCCTGTTCATATGCTTTATAGCACTCCAATCGTATGCTTTACTGTTATTTTATCATTTGAAATACTGCGTTCTGAAGGGACTTGTCCTCTTCAAACTCTCCGCGGCAAATATAGGTTACTGTCTTTGTGCCCGGCTTGTTTACACCTCGCATGGACATACACAGATGCTCCGCCTCCATCATCACCATTACACCTCTGGGTCTCAGATATTTCATAACCGCATCAGCAATCTCTGCTGTAAGATGCTCCTGGATCTGAGGCTTTCTTGCATATGTCTCCACGGTTCTTGCAAGCTTACTAAGCCCAACCACCTGTCCGTTCGGAATATAAGCAATATGTGCTTTACCAAAGAATGGCATCAGATGATGCTCGCATATTGAAAAGAAGGTAATATCCTTCTCCAAGACCATCTTATTGCTCTCTGTATTAAATGTAACACTTAGATGTTCCTTGGCATTCTTTCCTATTCCGCCAAAAAGCTCGCTGCACATCTCGCTTATCCGCTGCGGAGTGCATTCCAAACCCTCCCTGTTTATATCTTCACCGATTGCCTGAAGGAACAATCGGACTGCCTGCTCAATCTTTTCCTTATCCATTATTTCTTTCATCCTTTCGTGCTTTTACGATGCTTTTAAGACTGCCCAAAAATGATAATGAGCCAAAGGCTATTATAACATCTCCTGTCTTTGCCTCAATATATGCCCTTTCAATAGCATGCTCTATATCCCTCTCATCATATACCTTACCGCAGTATAACTTTGCACAAGCTGCAAGCATATATGAAGGTAATGCTCTGTTATTATCAGGCGTCAGAGTAATCATTGTATCAGCCAATGGTGCCAGAATACGCAGCATGCATTGATAGTCCTTATCAGCTAATACACCTATTATAAATATTAATCTTCGATTTGTAAAGTATATTTCTATGGAATCACGCAGATTAAGGGCGGCTTTCTCATTGTGGGCACCATCAATATATATGTCAGGAGATGCTGCAATCTTCTCAAACCTGCCCTGCCATCTGACAAGTCCCGGTCCTGACTTAATGGCATTTTCGCTTATAGCATATCCCATACTGCCCATATATCTTGCAGTGGTTATCGCAGTTATTGCATTTTGTACCTGATAACTCCCAAGCATCTGAATACTGTATTTTTCATGTTTATTAGCATCAGGATATTCAAATGTAGTATAGCCATCATAATATCTTACATTTTCAGCTTTAGATGAGTCTGCTGTAAAAAGCGGAATATTAAGCTCGGCTGCTTTAAACTTAAATACACTTAAAACCTCCGGTGCCTGCAGTGATGTTACAGCAAAGGAATTACTTTTCATAATACCTGCCTTTTCATAGGCTATCTGTTCAAGTGTATTGCCAAGATACTGCATGTGATCCATACTAACAGGCGTAAGGATACTGCATACCGGATGTCTAATGACATTAGTCGCATCAAGCCTTCCTCCCATACCTGTCTCCAGTATCAGAAAATCAACCTGCTGATACTTCATGTATAAGAAAGCCATGGCTGTCTCAATCTCAAATACTGTAGGATGAGCATATCCCTCATTGGTCATATCATTACATGCTGATTTTATTATTTCCAATGTTCTGCATACATCCTCTTCGCTTATATATTCCACATGCAGTATATTATTCTGGTTACTGTCTTTATTTTTTTCGAAATCATCCGTATAATGATCTAATGTAATAATCTGTAATTTCTCCCTGTATGAAAAAACCACAGGTGATATATATATGCCTGTTCTGTAACCTGCAGCTGCAAGTATCCCCGATAAAAATGAAATAGTAGAGCCCTTGCCGTTGGTACCCGCCACATGGATTATATTCAGTTCATCCTGAGGATTGCCGATACGTCTTAGCAGCTCGGTTATTGTCTCAAGACCGGGAATACTGCCCAATCCTTCTGCCTTCTTAATAAATTTCATGGCTTCATCATATGTCATATTCATGCTCCTTGCAGTTATCATATACTGAATAAGCAGATTGGAAACTTCATAACCCCGATTTTCCGTATATGCACTAATCAGCTTACCGTTTATATTTATTACGTTCATATTTATTTCTGTCTTTTTACAAATATATATAGCTTACTGAAGATATAATTAAGTATTATTACGATAACAGATAAAGCTCCCTTAACTAACCATCGGTATACTCCCAAAATCTCTACAAACACCAGCAGTCCTGCCTGCTCCACACCAAGAGACACAAGTCTGGCTCCATAGAATTTTACCATTTTCAACAGCTCGTCTTTTACTGAGCTGCTTCTTGAACGAAATACACTCCATTTGTTAACTATATATGCAAATGTAACAGCTATTACCCAGGCAATCCAATTAGCTGTCAGATTTGACATACCCAGCCGATATAAGCACTCATAGCTTATAAAGTTAACAATTGTAGTCAGAATGCCGCATATAGCATAGGTAATTGTTTCTCTGTTGACCGCTTTTTTAAACAAGGTATGTGATTTGATTTTATCAATCATATTCTTCATAATATTTCTCCTGTAATTTTCCTTATAACATTGTACTGTTTTTATGGAAGTTGCCTAAAGTATACCGGTAGTATAAAGTATTAATCACAGTACTTGAGTAAAACCTCTGTCAAGTCTGATGTACAGGTTATTTATAGCACAATTAACTGCATTATACAAGCAATTACGGCAATACTGATGCTAAAAAGCCCCGCATATTTTATACGGAGCTTTTCATATATAGCATTTTATTGATTGAATGATTTATCACCAAAACGAATGAAAATCACTATTAATAAGATTTACTATTGTCTCATTCTCGTGATAAGTATTAATAATATAATCATACCATTTACTGCCGGTGCTATCCCTAAGCTCAATTACATGTGCAAAAAATCCTGATCGTGCACTAAGCTTAAGGTATGGATATTCCTCACTATCACGCATTCCTATTTTATCAATGACTGCATTCAATGTACTATGCCTCATATCATCATCCATTTGCTCAAACACCATATCAGTAGCCAAAAGTATTTCACATAAAACAATACCATTCTCACGAGTACTGCACTCATCATTATATGCCATTTGTTTATTATTATTATCAAAGGTGTTTTCAGGCATAAATTCATCTTCTATATAAGTACTCAGCAGTATCTCTGCTAAATCTAACCTTGTAAGAAGCTCATCGGTAGCATTAAATCCTGTGCAAAGGTATTCCAGATAGTATGATGGATAATTGTATAAAAAATATTTTGCATAAGGCCATAATTTAATAACCTCCAAGAGATCTTCTGTCCTAGCAGCTTCCAAAGCTTCTTTTGGTATATAAAATCTGCTAAATGATTCCGACCACTGCATCTGAGAAGTGTCTTCATCTAAATCAAAGGGGAAATCCAGTCGCCCATCATCTTTTAGCCATTCATCCGCAGAGTAAACCACATGGGGACTTTCTTCATAGTATTTTTCATAGAGTTTTGGTAGATCCTCATTTTGATTTGACAATAAATCTTCTGACTGTGTTGGGGCGGACATTACCACCTCTGTAGGAGAAGGTGCCTTAGATAATTTAGGAGTATCTAAAGGTTCTTCTGAAATCATGTCAGAATGATTTGATCCAACAAGCTGTTCAGAATTTGAGTTATTTACACAGCCATATAATGTTATTAACATGGCAATTATTGTTATTAATACGCATATTTTTTTAAGCATTATACAATTCCCTCTCCTAATAATAGTAATATATTGTCCCGCCGGTATAATATGGACACAAGGACTGGAAATGCATTACAATTGGTCCGTTTCCCCATTTTGATACCAAATAAGGTTCTGGAATATAATAATTATATGGATTACTCCTAGACACATCTGAAACAATTCCAGAATGTGTTGACCAAGTAGCTATACGTCCTGGAGATGAAGGGCTATATTCCAATGTATAATATGGATCAGCCATAAATGCAGAAGGACTATTTAACCATATATATTGATATGTACTAGGATATAGGTTTTGTAACCAAGCAAATGTATGACAATTAAATGTTTTAGAAGCTGCCGATAATATTGATAAATATTTTCAGGTTAATTATACCATTTATACCTATATTATGCAAGTATATTATTTTTCTGATAAAAGTATCATTTTATATTTTTTTTATCTCATATTTCAATTTTTATAATATATCAACAATATTATTTACACATTGAGATATAGATAAAAACAATTTACCATTTATCGTCAATATTATATCCAAAAAATCACATTTTACTTGCAAATTTGGTTCTATAGTACTATAATAATACAAAAGAACCTATTACTGCTAATAAATGTCGTTATATTAAGATTCGGTCAAAGGGGGCCAGATCGTGACTATTCCACATATTTTATCGATACTGTTTGGTGCAGCAGGTATGATATATATTTTTATTGGTATATATGCGATATATTTGGCTCCGCGTCGTACCACCAATATATTGTTTTTTGTCATGGCATTGTCCCTAAGTATCTGGTCTTTCGGCTTTAGTATGTCCATTGCAGTAGAGTCCCTTTATAAGGTTTTGTTTTGGCGCCGTTTTGCAGCTATAGGCTTCGGTGCTTTTTTTGCTGTTATGCTGCATTTTTTTATAGTATTTACCGGTCACGGATTTTCCGTACACCGAAAACGGTTATATATACTGTTATATCTTCCTGCACTGATTGTCTATCTTGGATTTACATACTTTCCGAAGCTTAACCCCAAGCAATATAATATGGTAAGCACTCCCCTGGGATGGATAAATATTGCATCACATAACATCTGGGATATCTTTTTTGCCATATATTACATTGCCTATTTTACAGCTTCACTGTTTTTGCTGTGGCGTTGGAGAAAACATAGCAATAATCCCGGCGAAAAGAAAACTTCACGGATTATTATGATAAGCTTTTTTACTACTACAGTTCTTGGTTCAATAACCGATATTTTTGGGGATATCATTTTTTCATTTGGCATACCACAGATTGCCCCAATTATTACGGTGATACCGGCTGTTTCGGTATATTATGCAATAAAAAAATACGGGTTGCTAAATCCTAAGTATGTCAATGAAGATGCCATATTAATGTCTGAACAGATTCGTGCAAAGGTTTCAAACTATATATCAATTGCCCTTATCTTTGCTTCTATAGTAAGATTTGTAACCTATTTCCTTTTTACTGAAAATAATAGTCTAAGACCAATTCTATTATCAAGCAGCATATTCGTAATTTTAGCTGCTGTTGTACAATTGGTGCAAAGGTTTATCAAGCATAAAAGCCTCAAAGATATAATAATTGCCGGCATATTTGCTTTGATGATTCCGGTTCTTGAATTCAGATATTACGCATCCGCAGGCACTACAATCTGGGCTCTTCCATTTGCTGTTATAATAGTGTCAATAATGTTTGATCAGCGTTTGGTACAGCTTTTAATATATGGTTCAATTATTCTTACCCGACTTATAATGTGGACTCTTGTTCCTGAGACTACTGTTACCATTAACAATTCGCATCACACCATAAGGCTGGCTATATTTTTATCAGCTATTTGGTTTGCAGATTTTGCCGGTCGTATATTCCAGAATAAACTGATTGAAAATGCCAAGCAAATCGACTTCCAGAAGATTACTACTGAGGTATCCACAGAATTTATAAGTGTGAACGAACAGACTCTGCACAAAAAGATAAATACTGCACTTTCTAGGATAAGCACTCTGTTAGCCCCGGACCGAATCTATGTCTATAAGCTTTCTGCAGATAAAAATGTATACCGTCTTAAATGCTGCGGCTTATGGATAAATGACAGCCTTCATAATACCGGGAACATGGCTACTGACATTTCTGATTCAAATTACCCCAAATTAATAGAAAGAATACGGGGTGGAGATATAATTGCTCATTCAAATATAGATGATTCTGTATCCTCATCCGGTGATGAACTTCCCCGTTTTCTTGGCAGTACAGATAAAGCCTTTGCTGCTATGCCAATCATGATAAAAAACAAGGTACATGGATTCTTGGGAGTGGATTGCAGGGCTATGGTCAAACCATGGTCCAAATTCAAGCTTGACTTCCTAAAAATTATATCACTGATTTTTTCTGCAGCCTTTGAACGCATCCAACATGAACAGGAGATTATTGAATTAGCATATTTTGATCACCTTACAAAACTGCCTAACAGATTTCTTTTTAAGGACAGAGTATCACAGATGATACGCTTATCAGGACGGACAGGTGATACCTTGGCTGTCATTTCACTGGACCTTGATACTTTTAAATCCATTAATGATTCTATTGGTCATGATGGGGGTGACAAGCTAATAGTAAATCTGGCTGAGAGACTGACAAAAACCCTTAGACAAACGGACACGGTAGCACGTTTCAGCGGTGATGAATTCCTAATATTACTGACTAACTTATCATCAGTTGATGCTGTTTCAATAATGGCTGAAAAAATACTTAATATTTTTGAAAAACCGTTCATAATAAATGGGCAGGAATTCTTTGTTACTGCCAGTGCGGGTATTTCTGTTTATCCATATGACGGCAAGGATGCAGACAGCTTAATCAGAAATGCCGATTTGGCTATGTATAAATCAAAAGAGCTTGGCAAAAACCGATATATGTTCTGTACAGATGATATGAAGGAAGAGGTTCTATATAAGATAAGACTGACTAATAATTTGTTCAGAGTTCTGGATAAGAATGAATTGATGCTGTACTATCAGCCTCAGGTTAATACCAAGTCAGAGAAAATCATTGGTGCCGAAGCACTCCTAAGATGGTTCCATCCCGAATATGGTCTTATTATGCCGGGTATGTTTATCCCATTAGCTGAACATACAG
>DUQV01000119.1 GCA_012837605.1 Clostridiales bacterium
AGGACTATTAACAATATGATAAATATATTAGGAGGCATAAGTAATAAAACCGGTTAATACAGCTAACGTATTACCTTCAGAAGATTATTTACTCCCTTTTTTGTAGCGCTCTTAAAGAAAAAGTCATGTCTAAAGTACATAAAACCGTCTACTTCTCCTGTTTTTCTGGCGTAATTAATCTGTTTACTTAATATCTTAGTATCACTCTTCCACTGGCTGTCTTCATTGGAACCGGCTTTATATACTGCTATTCCGATATACATTTTAACATCTTTATTCGTATGCAGTTTTAGCCACCTGTCCAGAGTCTTGTCGTATGGGAATTTTGAATGCTCAAATGACCAATAAAGCTGTGGTGCAATATAATCCACATATCCGGGCTTTGACAACCATGTCTTGATATCACAGTAGTAGCGGTCATCCATAAGCAGATAATCCAGAAAACCTCCCGGACTAATTCCAAATACAATATCCTCATTGGCGGATTTTACAATCTTATATACATTCCGTATAAGTCTGTTGACGTTATCACGCCGCCAATCCTGAATACTCATAGCTTTTGCACCGTACTTCTTGGCCCAATCAACGTATTTCTTATATTCGGGTGCATCAAAATTCTTCGCATAATTCGTTCCCAAGACCGGATAAAAATAGTCGTCAAAATGGATTCCGTCCACATCATAATTTTGAACGATTTCTTTAACGCCATTACGTATAATATGTCTTACCCAATCCTCTGAGGGATTATAATATAAAGAATCGCCATATGAAAGAACACGCCGATGCTGTTCTTTATCCTTAGATGTCATCCATTTTCTTGCTCTGTTATCCTTAGATAGAGTATTTACATCAGTAGTTCCGCTTGTTACTCTGTAAGGATTAATCCAAGCATGAAACTTTAAATCTCTGTCGTGAGCCGCTTTAACCATATAATCCAGCGGGTCAAAGCCCGGATCCTTCCCCTGAGTACCTGATATATATTTTGACCACGGAAAATACCTGGATGGATAAAACGCATCACCAAAAGGTCTTACATGAACAATAACTGCGTTCATCCCAAGCTCCTTTACCCTGTCAAACATCTCATCAATCACAGATTGAAACCGCTCTTTCGTAAAGCCAAGCTCTCCCGTATCAGGATCCTTAAGCCTGTCATTGAACTCCAAATAAGAAATCCATACTGCATGTAATTCATCATTACTCTCTGCAGCTTTAACATTACCTAGCGGCATCAATATTATATTAACCAGAACAAGAATAATACACACACATTTATTTAAAAACTTCATCATCAAACCTCCCTGTTCCTCTTCTATCTGCCTGTTGGATACAACTCAAATACCTGCAGTAATGTTTCATATATTACTCTGGCTGCTTCATACTGAAATGCCGGATCTGATATCTTCGCAAAGTCATTTTTATTAGACATAAAACCAAGCTCTATCAGTATAGCCGGTACGGTATTATTATGTACAACAGTATATTTTGCTGCCCTTGTACCACGATTTTTGGTATTTAAGGCACCTGATAGGCTGTTTACAAATAAATTGGCAAGTTTTTCACTGTTAAGCCCCGCCTTGTTTTTCTTATTATTATTGTTGGAATAATATATCTCTGTTCCGTAAATTGATGAATTCGTATTAGCGTTCATATGAAGACTTACAAATAAGTCTGCTCCAATCATATCTGCAAAGGCGGCTCTTTCCGCTAATGAAACATCTATATCCGATTCCCTGGTATAGTAAACCTTAAGCTGTGAAGGGTTCGAATTAAAGAAATCCTTACATATCTCATAAAGTATCTTAAAATTAATATCCTTTTCATTTGTTTCAAAATATCGGGCTCCCGGTGCAGGTCCCCCATGTCCGGGATCAAGTACAACAATGTTCTTATATATATCTCTTGGATTGCCGACATTCACATATATGAAATCTGCATCTGCAAATATCTCATACCCCTGAAGTACTGAGGTTGATACCAGAATTTCCGTTTCATAATTCGAATTTAAGAATACAGATACATCCTTAATTACTGATGAATTTACAATAATCGAATTATCATTTATATATGAAGTATAGTCACCGGGTATACGTATGGCAAATCTCAGTAATCTGTACTGATCCTCATGTTTTATCTGATTAACTGTAATGGAAGCAGGGTTAGGAATGATAAGCTCAAAATCGCTTATATCTGCAATAGGATATTCAGGAACAACAGGTATTCCCGGCTCTGTCGGTTCCGGTAAAATTGGCGGTGAAAACGGCTCATCCTTCTTCGGAAACATAATAGTATAATTATTACCTTCCTCTACAATATAATAATCACTGTCTTCCATAAGCCCAAGATATATTAACGTGCTGTTTGTTGTATGATACAAATTAACAAAATTAATAACTTTCCCGTTATATATTGAAATATACTGATCGTTTATGTTCTTTTTCGTATTTGGCAGTTCCATATAGAAAACTCCGGGCATTTTGTTAATAACGACATCAAGAGGCTTGCTGCCTGTAAGAGTGATATAATCCATGGTATCATTTGTGCCAATAGTAACATTGTTTAATGAATTGAAATAAATAGTTAAATACAAGGTCTTTTTATCTGAAGAAAGTGACAAATCATATGTGAATTTTTCAGATAAGACATCAAAATCCAGCTTGCAGCTCATATCCTCTGCATTATAGGTACGAATAGTATCAATCATATTTCCTGAATAATTTCCCAGATAATATGTATTGGGATATATATTCATATTCGAGGCATGTAACGTTATCTGTCTTCCATTTACCTGTGATGTAACAGTACTGAACGGACTATCTGCGACTATAGCATAGGTCTCTGAATTAATCTTCACATCACTGTAATCCTTTGTAACAGTATAAATATATCCATATATATCAGAAGTACCGTTATCAATATTGTGAACTCCTGAGCTTTTACCTAATAAATTCGAAAAACCATCCCATTGCTGTATGACCGTACCCCTATCCCAGGTCACAGGAGAATCTCCCAACTCAGGAGCATTATCCTGAGTTTGCTCAGGAGCATTATCCTGAGTTTGCTCAGGTGCATTATCCTGAGTTTGCCCAGGAGCACTATCATTATCTTGACCGGGTACAGAATAGTCATCAGTTGATTCATCTGTAATTACTTCATCCTTTCTTGATGTGATGATTGAGGTCATGCTGTTTTTATCCCAGCGATAATCAAAACCAAGACAGGATGCCGTAAAGCTGCCCGGAACCATAACATACGAAGTACCGACATCATGATTTGTTACAATCATCGGAGCCGTATCCAGAACAACAGCCTTACCATTTAAGTGAGCAACCGGACTTCCGACCTTCATCTTAAGTGTGTTACCGTTTCGCGATAAGGTTATTGTTTTATCCGAAGAATTATATTTGTATGAAGCATTTATTTTGGTATCTGCAAACACTCTCTTTGCCCGAAGCATTGCAGTATTATTTGTAATGATGCTGGGCATATTTCCAAGATTAACTTCCTGTCCGTCGATAGTGACATTTCCTTGTGTACCATTGTAATAGAACTTCTCGCCATCATCATAGGAAAGAAGTAAAGGAAAGCTTTTACGATTTACAGATACTGTACATGTACTTTTGTTCCATGTATATTCATATCCCAAATTCTCAAATACAAATCTGGATGGAACAAGAATCTTAGTAACATTCTCATTAACATATTTTATCTTTACAGGGGCAACAGGAGCAGTTGTCTTCTTTCCATTGATATAAGCTTCCTTGCTGCCAATCTTGAGCACAATCGTGGTACCATACTTTGATATGGACACTGTTCCTTTAGCCTTATCGTATACACAATCTGCTTTAACAGCTGATCTGGCAAAGATATCCTTATATGGCACCAATGCAATATTACTTTCAATTAATCCCGGTGTACTGTCAACGCTTATTTTCTTTCCGTTATAAGTAACCTTTACTTGAAGATCCTTATAAGTATATTCTTTTTTTGTGGTATAATTGTATATCCTTATTCCTGAGGCAGCAATTACACTGTTACTCTGCAGGAAAATCTGCATTGTAAAAATAAAAAATGTAATTATAAACATGCCCCATAATCTGATACTACGGTTTTTCATCTTCTGTCATCACTCCCTGTTAACATATAAGTCGTCAGTTCATATATTACAATAGTGTTAAATAGTGTTAAAACTGTGTCATTTATGCATTTTTACATAAAATATCTAAAGAAATTTTAAAATATAAGCTTTCATATGAAAATTTGCTGCCATATAATAACACAAATACCTTATATTACTAAGCACTACTTATGTAGTCTATAATTTTATTGGACATTTATTTTATTCTACAGCAATCGATTATATTTCATATATTATAATGTAGGTAATTGTAATTATTACATTTGGGAATTATTCCGTACTATTTAAATAGAACAGATAAACCTATTTAATTTCTATTAATTATATGATAAACTACTGGAAAGGCTAATTTACTCTATAATGGAAGGTAACTCTACAATATGAAACTACAAAGAATAATGGGATTTGCAAGAAGAGCGATTGACGATTATAATATGATTCAGGAGAACGATAACATAGCAGTAGGCATATCCGGCGGCAAAGACAGCTTAACTCTGCTCTATGCCTTAAGCGGCTTGAGAAGATATTATCCTAAGAAATTCCGATTAGAAGCAATAACAGTGAGTATGGGTTATAAAGAAGCTGATTTTTCTGCTGTGGCCGAATTATGTAAGGAATTGGATGTTCCGTATACAGTTGTAGAAACAGATATTGCAGAAATCCTGTTTGAACACCGAAAAGAAAGCAATCCCTGCTCGTTATGTGCTAAACTAAGAAAGGGAGCATTTAATAAAAAGGCAAAAGAACTAGGCTGCAACAAAAAAGCATATGCCCATCATTTCGATGATGTTATCGAAACTATGCTAATGTCCCTATTATATGAGGGCAGATTTCACTGCTTCTCTCCCGTGACCTATCTTGACAGGTCGGACATCACCCTGATTCGCCCGTTAATATACGTGGATGAACTCGAGATAATCGGCTTTAAAAAAGCGTATCAGCTTCCGGTCGTTTCCAATCCCTGTCTCGTAGACGGTCACACAAAACGCGAATACATCAAACAGCTTATAAAAACATTAAACCATGACAGCCCCGGTCTTCGCGAAAGATTATTCACAGCAATTCGCGAAAGCAGCATCCCGGGCTGGAAGTAAGCTGACACAATTTTGACATGGTACCGACATGGTGCCTGTCACCATTACAAATTTGTTACACGAGTTAATATTTTCGTAATGGTGCCTGTCACTATTACAAATTTGTTACAAAGGAGCATAACTATGGCTGAATTTAATTATCATGATCAGGTGGATATTGAAAATTCGATAAAGCTTCGTGGTCTACTAGAGAAGCTTCCGAGGTTCTGCAGAGAATTCTTCAGAGGAATTGAGCCTACAACCTCCTCCAGAACAAGGATTGCTTATGCCTATGATTTAGGAGTATTTTTCGAGTTTTTGAAGAATAATAATCCCCTGTTTAAAGATACTCCGGTTACAAAGTTTCATGTGGATATACTTGATGAGCTGACACCCCTTGATATCGAAGAATACCTTGAGTATCTAAATTATTACAAATCAAATGACAAGGAATATATTAACCGCGAGACAGGCAAGAAAAGAAAATTGGCGTCTTTGCGTAGCTTTTATAATTACTTTTATCAAAAACAGATAATTAAGACCAATCCCGCTTCCTTGGTAAAAATACCGAAGCTACACGAAAAGGAAATAATTCGCTTGGAACCGGATGAAGTTGCACTTCTGCTTGATGAAGTTGAAAACCCCGAAAATCTTACTAAGACACAGATGAAATTCCATGCAAAGACTAAAACTAGGGATCTCGCTATTATGACTCTCCTGCTCGGTACAGGAATCCGTGTATCCGAGTGTGTCGGTCTGGATATAAACGATGTTGATTTTAATAATAACGGAATTAAAATCAAACGTAAAGGCGGATATGAGGTAGTTATTTATTTTGGAGATGAGGTCAGAGAAACTCTGCTTGATTATATGGAAGAAAGAAAAAGCTTAATTCCCCAGGAAGGACACACTACTGCCCTCTTCCTTTCCTTGCAAATGAAAAGATTAAGCGCCCGTTCCGTTGAAAATCTTGTGAAAAAATATTCTCAAGGAGTTACAAAGCTTAAGAAAATAACACCTCATAAGCTCAGAAGTACATATGGTACCGCCCTATACAGAGAGACCGGCGATATCTACCTTGTGGCTGATGTTCTCGGTCACAAGGATGTCAATACAACAAAAAAGCACTACGCTGCGATTGAAGACAGCCGCAGACGCAGTGCCGCTAATGTTGTGAAATTAAGGAAGGAGTAAGGAGTAAAGTACCGGGCGGGGTTATTTAATCCTATCCATCTTTATAGTGAACTTAGAATCAGTCCATAATAATAAGCTTGAAGTGAAAAATTTTCATCATATTCTAAATCACCGATATCTCCATCATCAAAAATAAAAAATCCACCATAGGGAGCCCGGAGTCTTTCCGCATATTTACGAAGAGTGTTCTTAGTATCATTATTCAAAGATTCGCAAATATTCATTATATCATAAACTCTAAATAACGAATACATGCTTATGGGTTTACTCTCCACCGCCGCAGAATATCCGTCATTTCTACTGAAACGTGAAATGTTTTCTAATACCTTTTTTACATCAATAGGATATTTTTTTAGGTTCAAAATTAATAAAGAATAATATAAAGGTGACATTATTTCGGTCTCATCAATTGTTTTGCTTGCCAGATTTACTATTTGTACCAGTTCATTATCAGGTATTTCAAAATTGTATTTCATGGAAAGGTAGACTAATTGATAATTATTTTCAGAGTTACTGTTGCCATAGAATTTACTTATGTCATACGAATCAATAAATTCTTTGATAATGGAATCATTTATTTCGAGTATTTCAAAAATCTTCACAATATGAAACACATCATCATTGCCCAGGATCTCATTTTGAATATATTTATTTACAAAGCTCAAGATTTTATCCTTGGAAAATGGTAACCCTATTAATTCATAAATCATAATACCATAGTATACATCTCGTAAGTTATATGCCGGTTTATTACAATAGATATGATATTTATAATTATCTCTGATATATTTTGAGATGCTGTCCATATCCAAGTTTTCTTTTATTGTGATATATTGGAAGACCACTTGACAATCATTAACGAAATAACTTTTGATATTTATATCAGGTACATCTTCAATTTGAAGAGATAAATTCATATATTTATTGATATCACGAACAATGATACCGCCCTGCAATACAATAGGGTCATATGAGTTTAAAGATTTTGTGTAGGAATTATATTCTATAATCAACTTAGCCACCCAATTATTTAAATGTTTTAAATCGTTAAGACTATTTGAACCGGTCAATAAATCAAATAGGCGGATATTGTCAATTATTATCATTCCAACAGAAATTATATCCCGTTTTAAATCTATATCAGATTCATTAAAATAAATGTTTTGAGTACATAAATCATACAACATATGGCGAATTTCATATATGTATTCAGGTATGTAGTCAAGCTCTAAACATACCCTCAAAGCAATGTTTGTAGTCCGGATATAATCTTCAATACTATTGCCTTCAATTGCGTATAAGTTCTTATTACTATCATAAAATTTGTCAAGTTGATTAATATATGTTTCAGTATTTTCTTTTAAACCAAGGACAGATTCTATACCGGCACGCAAATATATATCAAATACTCCATCATACTTATATTGTTCATCATTACTTATATCCCCGGATTTAATAACATTACCTAAAAGAGACTTAAATTCTTTAATGATACCGGCATTTAACGTTTTATCAAGGGAGATTAACCAAAAAATGCTATAATAATCATAAATGTTCTTCATAATATCTTCCATATTATTACCATGAAAAAAAGCAATTTCATCATTTTCATAATAAATATTTGACAGAATTTTTTCATCTAATGTAAGAGCAGACTCAACTCCACTCTTTATCTCATATATTTCTTTTTCTGATTGACATCCGTATGTTGAAATTAAAATTGAAGTAATAACCAATAAGCAGATGATTCTTTTCATTATACTCCCCCATATCTTGATAGTCCTCTTAAGTTTAAAAAATATAACCAGCGGCTCAACTCAATGTGTTGAGCCGCCGGTTTCAATGTTTAGCCCACCACAACTATTTATTCCGCTTTTCTAAGCAGTTTATATTTACAGCCATTGTGAATCTATGGCAGATGTAGTATAATATGTCGTTCCGAATTTGAAATCACCTGTAGTAACCTGCTTGATATAAATATCATATCCTACACATGTAATATCGCTATAGATATGATCTATTTGCCATTGGTTATCCTGGCTGGCAGTCCATGTAGCAGACTGCATGGTGGTCGACCAGTTTGGGCCGGAAGCGCTGACAGAAACAACTATTCCGGCGAAAGTTATTTTGTCGGTTAATGTAATTTTATCTGCATTAAAAGGATTAATTCCTGTCCAACTTGCTCGGGATGACCCGGATACTTTTGAACTCTGTATAAGGTCCCACTCTATGGTAGAACTAAACTTGCTATACAGCTCATAACCATTGTGAGTAAGAGAATCCTTGTCAGATATGTTATATGTGCCACCTACTTTTGCTCCAACTGTTGTATTTCTGTTCAGCAATTTGTCCATTGCCCTGCCGTAAGCTTCCTTATCGATGGTATCATCTTTCTGAGGAACATACATAGCATCTATAATCCCAGACTTACCAATGAATTCTTCTACAACAGTATATTTTGGCACAGCTTTATTCTCAGCTGCAGATGCAACAATACCGGTGGTGCTTAAGCAAAGAATCGCTAGCAGGCAAAGTGAAAAAAATCTTTTTGACTTTTTTGTCATGGATATACCCTCCTTTTTTTGATATAATTGTCAAGTTCGATTTATGATATCAATGAGTATATGTTATATCGTGTCCGATGTAAGGTTATGAGTATCATGGTTGTACCACATCAAGTAACACAGCTTGTCCTATTAATCATGCAAAACTATTTCATTGGATCCACCTTCTTTCAGCGTTTAATACAGCAAGTCTTTTACTTGCTTTCACTATAAAATCGTTTGAAATTTAAATTACACTACAATTTTTATATTTAATACCATTTTATACCATATTTATGATGTTAATAGTATTTTATGAAGTGGTAGATTTTTACCCATAGGTGTTCCATACTTTTTAAGCATAAAAAAACTTGCCCACCGGCAAGTTTTTTTATGCAGTATTAGAACATACACAGTATTTGCAAAAGATTTTTTCCGTATATTATTTACCCCAACTGGCTCTCATGCTTCTTAAAGAAGTCCACTCTTGGCTCAAGGAATTTCAGCTTATGCTCCTTCATATCCGGAATAAAATAGTCCAACGGTTCAAAGATTGTTTTCCAATCCCAGATTCTTTCGTCTACACCCAAATACTCCCGTACCATATCAGCACCGCTCGGAGCCAGAGGATGCACTAAAGTTGCAGCTACACGAACCGCATGGAAAGAGTCAATCAAAACCTGTCTGCGCAGTGCATCATCATCATTATTATCGGCAGTTCGAATATTATTCACATAATATTTGTTGCTGCTTCTGATATAGCTGTCCAACAGATCTGAAATCCTGTGGAATTCATGATTATACATATGTCTTTCATACTTTAAAATAACCTTCCTAGCTTCTTCTAAAATTTCATCACTGACCTTTCCTTCAGGAATATGTGAATCATAATACTTCTGAGCTGTATAGAAGCAGGAACGAATTAATCTGTTATAAACATTGGTTAGAAGATTTCCTTCTTTCAGTACGGGGTCAATTCCCTCCACCTCTTCTGTCTGATAGACAGCAGGCTGGAAGCTAACACTCTTATTATCGAGACCAAGGCTGATAAAATGCATCCTAAGCTGCTCATTCGTATAATACTGCAACAGCTCCGCAGCCATAGGCGGCTTAATATCCGAACTGCTGCTTGCCTTTTTATCCATGAACAGAACATGGTTGTTTGCTATCAGATGCGGAAGTATCAATTCACCGTCTTTAGGCAATATCTCGGGAGCTTCCTTATTCAATGCCATAAACATCGCCATCTCAGCTATTCCATAGAAATATATATTATCCTCTCCGATAAACTGATAGACATTAGCATCCTTACTGCACCACCAGTCACGCCAATCCTTTGAGGAAACCTCACTGCTGCTCTCGAGGTATGTCTTGGTAAATGATATCGGTGCCCACAATGATTCCGGCCATACCCAGAATGTCAGGTTCTCCAACCCATCCTTAACAGGAGTCTTAACACCCCATTCTATATTTCCTGTCAGACGGAACGGAACCAGGGTCTTACCGGTACGGAAATTCACACCATGTCTTGATATAATCTCAGTAGCTTCCTCCCTGTCTCTTAAAGTTTTAAATACCAGAGTAACTGAAGGCTTCTTTTCCTCCTCAATATACTCATGTGGAGGCAATTTATCGATTATCTCTCTAAGTTTGGGAAGCTGATTCTTCTTTATATATATCATTGGCTCCCTTAAGAACTCTTCCATTGTATTAAGCAGATATTTTCTGGTATTCGTATTCTTTCTAAGGTAGTCCACCCTGTCTTTAAGCAGCTTCTGGAATTCCTCAAGCTTAAAATACCAGTTGGTAACCTTAATAATCTCAGGAGTCTTACCGGATAAAGCACTCTTAGGATTTATAAGCTCTGACGGCATATACTGATGACCAAGAGAACATTCGTCAGCATAGCCTCTTTCCGACTTACATCCCTCAATCGGGCATTCACCTACAACCTGTCTTCCGTTCAAAAGTACCTTATAATCCGGATCAAAGAACTGAGGTGTAGACAGTTTATCAAGATATCCTTTCTCATATAGAGCATAAAATACCTCCTCGGACACCTTATCATGGATTTCACCGCTTCTTCCAAAGGCTGATGTGGCAAATAAATTAATACCTATTTCATAATCATCTAAGGTCTTCTTCTGTACTAAATGATTTGCATATACATAATCCTCGATGGAGCCTTTATAGCCATTCTCTTCACAAGCCTTTCTATAGCTTTCCAATATCACTGAGCCATAGCAGTCTGTACCTGATACAAATACAACATTCTCCTTGCCTATCCTGTCTCTTAAAAATCTGCTGAATACATCTGCATGAATAAACACACCGCCGATATGTCCGAAATGCAGCTCCTTATTGCCATAAGGCATTCCGGCTGTCACAACTGCTCTTTTTGGAAATACAGGTCTTTCAGGCTCCGGTCTTTTTCTGAATTCTTTCACTTCAATCATAATCATTGTTTGATGTTATAAAACATCAATACTCTCCTTCCATCATATTTTTTAACTGAAAAATAATAGATACATTCTTATAAGGTATGGGTTACACAGTATTTTCTGCTCATTAGGATGCAGAATTTTTTTAAAATAAAAAAACCTACGATATCCCAATATACTATCGGAGCAATCGCAGGGACGAATAACTTCGTGGTGCCACCCTATTTTATTGATATGTCACCATATCAAACTCATTAGGTACATCTATACCTTTGTCCTGTAACGTGGACATACGTCATAGCATCACCGGAAAACATCCGGATCCGTATGCGGCTCCGAGGCTTGTTTCATCATAACTTCCCCATTCCTTCTCAGCTTAAGCGGAACTCTCTGTAGGTTGCCATTAAGATTACTCTTCTCTTCACAGCCTTTAAATATTTTAATAACTTAAATAAATCAAAGCATAATAAATGCCATTTGCTTCAATTACTATTCGTATCTTATTTGGTATAATATGATATTCTACTCAAAAAGTCAAGGAAATATTAAAGAATCCTATTAATTTGAACCATCCGTATAATAGGGAACAATAATATAATTGCCCGCATGAATCTCATCCGAAGTCATTCTGTTACTCATCATTATCTCGGCTATATATTCATTCAAATCATCATATTCCTCGGACATATATCCTGACGCAATACTCCAAAGGGTATCTCCCTTTTTAATCTCAACACTGACAACATTCTTTACTCTGCTTCCTTCTCTCTTTGCAGTAACCTTCTTGGTAGCAAATATTATAGTAAAGATCATGAGAACAAATAACAATGTAACGATGATCCATCTGATTTTTTTTCTGTCTGTCACTCTTTTTATCGGCTCATATTCTAAATTATTAAGATATGAATTGTTCATAAAACCAGCCCCCTAATTAACAATATGCATCATTACCTGTATCATAGTATAAATCCGGAATATATTATGGTACGCACCCGAAACATATAACCTAAATTGCAAAAAGTAAAATAATAGTATAAATATCCATGTCGAACATTTGTTGCGAACATATGTTTTATATAAATTATATCGAGCAAACATTTGTTTGTCAATAATTATTTCGAACAAATATTCTTTTATACAAACATTTT
This sequence comes from Clostridiales bacterium, assembly GCA_012837605.1. Lineage (GTDB taxonomy): Bacteria > Bacillota > Clostridia > Lachnospirales > Lachnospiraceae > Mobilitalea. The sequence goes on from DUQV01000119.1 coordinate 12,538, forward strand.
TTCGTTTTTTAGAACATAAGTTTTGCATTTTCTTGGAATATATGTTATACTTGTTAAAAATAATGGATTTTTACATAGATTTGTTCGAATGTAACTGATTGATTTATTAATTAGGAGGAGGCATTTTTATGGGATATGGAAAGATAAGTAATAAACAGAAAGAAATACTTGAATTTGTTAAGTCTAAGATAATAAACAAAGGATATCCACCGTCAGTCCGTGAAATCTGTGAAGCGGTGAATTTAAAATCAACTTCATCGGTTCACTCTCATCTTGAGACTCTTGAGAAAAACGGCTATATTCGCAGAGACCCATCCAAGCCCAGGGCTATTGAGATAATCGATGATGAATTCAATCTTACCCGGCGTGAGCTTGTCAATGTTCCTATTGTCGGAACCATTACAGCAGGTCAACCGATTCTTGCCGTCGAAAATATTGAAACCTACTTTCCTATTCCCTCCGAATTTATGCCCAACAGCGAGACATTTATGCTGAGGGTTAAGGGTGACAGCATGATTAATGCCGGTATATTTCATAATGATAAAATACTTGTACAGAAGCAATCCCATGCCAAGAACGGTGATTATGTCGTAGCTTTATTAGATGACGAGGTCACTGTCAAGACCTTTTATAAAGAAAATGGTTATATACGCCTTCAGCCGGAAAATGATGCCATGGATCCGATAATTGTACAGGATGTTCAGATACTCGGTGTTGTAATCGGTTTATTCAGAATGTTTTAGATGGTTTAATATATCGGACTATTCAGAATGTTTAAATACTTTAATTGGCAAGAGGGGCTTCGAAATTACCTGACCTACTAAGTGTGATGGGTTATTTCGCGGTCCCTCTGAACGTATTTTATATCGTTCATTCCTAATTTAGCTGTATCTTAAGCTGTTCTCATTTATTAACAGTCATTTCCGACAATAATTATATCTCAAGCTGATCCTTAGTTATGGTTTTACCGTCTCTCCATATCCTCTCCAGATTATAGAACAGTCGGTCCTCCTTCGAGAATATGTGCACAACGACATCACCATAATCCATCAGTATCCAACTGGCACTTTTCACACCTTCAACTCTTAGGGGCTCGTATCCGTTTCTGCCAAGCTTGTCCTTCACTGAATCCACAAGAGCATCGACCTGAAGAGCATTTGCACCGTTAGCGATTATAAAATAATCTGCAATAATTGAAATATCCTTAATCTCAATTATCTGGATATCTTCCCCTTTCTTCTCCTCAAGAGCTTCAAAAACCAGTTTTACCATGTTTTTAGAATTGTCCATATATACCTCCGATTTATTATTTTCATATATCAAAATTTTACAAAATTTGATTTACTCATTTTTGTTTACATAATATTCATATGTCAACATTGTCATTGGGTCAATCAATGATTTTTTATCATTTAGGTATTTAACTGATCTTTCTAATATTTTTATTACAGCCTCGTCAAGATTCTGATATGCCGATTCTCTAATATTGTACATCTTAAGGACATCTGCTTTCCTGTTAGGCTCTATAAAATCAGCAACAAATACAATTTTTTCAAGCTTCGTCATAGCCGGTCTGCCGGTTGTATGGTATTCAATCGCTTTAAGAACGCTCTCTTCAGTGATACCGTACTTTTCTCTTGCATATATTGCTCCTATTTTGGAATGAAGAAGTGCTTGAGGCAGCTGTCTCTCAGTATCGGATATTTCAATATTATACTTTTCACATTCCTGAAGCAGCTTATCATCTGTCAAATACTTTGCACAATCATGCAGTATTCCTGCAGCACTGGCTAACAACGTATCTTCTCCATGAATTAAAGCCAGATCATAGCACACATCTTCTACTCCCAAGCTGTGTCGGTATCTTTTTTCAGACAAAATGCTTTTCATACATTTTCGTAAGTATTCCAAATCCATATATTCCCCTTCAAAAGCAGTAAACAAAAACTTATCTGTATTTACATAATTATTTTCGGATAAAACTTGTAATTGCATTAGCTGTCATCACTTATATAATTTATACTTTATTATATATTCTTCAACCTTATCCGGAACATAATATCGTATTGATTTCCCATTTTTTATGCATTCACGGATTGTTTCCGATGATATCTCCACCAAAGGCATGTCCAAGAAAATAATCTTGCCGCCATATGCTTTCTCAAAATATTCAGCCTTTTCTTCTAATTGCTCCTGTGTGTATTGCCCTCTACCGCCTACAATAATCGAACTGAGGCGAAATATTGTCTGAGGCTCCATCCATTGAGACATCATCATAAAAGAATCCGCACCGACAATAAAAAAATACTCCGTATCAGGTTCATTTTCCTTTAATATTTTTAGAGTGTCCGATGTATAAGTTTTCCCGGGCCTTTTAAGTTCCAAATCCGACAGAACAAAATGAGGCTTATTCTCTATAGCCATACGGATCATATTCAACCTATGGTCGGCAGACACTATATCCCTGTTCGATTTATGCGGAGGATTCATCAGCGGCATAAACAGAATATAATCCAGCGTAGCCTGCTCATAGGCATGCTCTGCCAAAGCCAAATGCCCATTATGAATAGGATTAAATGTTCCTCCCAATATACCTACTTTTTTCATTCAGTTTCATCCTATCTCCATAATTCATCTTATCTCAATAAATTAATTGCCTTCTTCTATTATAATAATATAGTCTTATTTCGGCAAAACTATCTTCTTCTTATTCTTGGATTCCTTATATAATACTATTTTCCTGCCAATGACCTGAACCACTTCAGATTTTGTTCTCTCTGCAAGAGTATTTGCAACAGTGTTTACATCTTCCAGACAATTTTTCAATACATTTATCTTTATTAATTCCCTTGCCTCCAAGACCTCGGCAACACCTTCGGTGATTTCGGGAGTAAGTGCTGATTTACCGATTTGATATACAGGCTCCAATGTCATGGCCAAGCTTTTTAAATATGCACGCTGCTTTGTTGTCATCATGGCTCTCCCTTCTACTACAATTTTTTTATGGTAAATGTGCCTGACAGCCCGTCAGGTCATTACTTATAGTAATCAAAATGAAGTCCGTACATTCTGACGGTATCGCCCTCCTGAATGCCAAGCTCCTCCAGCTTCTCAAGTATCCCATTGTCTCTCATGAAGTTTTGAAAAAATATAAATCCCTTTTCAGACTCCAGATTGGTGTAGCCAAGCATACGCTCAATCCTGGGTCCTTCCACAACAT
>DUQV01000120.1 GCA_012837605.1 Clostridiales bacterium
ATTCGATTGAATCATGCTCCATTACTGAGACTGGAGCCATTTTTATATGTATAATTAATAGGGGAATAATACTTCTAACTAATTTTAATTTTGTTTGATTAATAACTATTTTATTGATAAAATAATGGTATCATTTATATCTTATTGATATAAGAGATATAAATACATTACAGCATAATGACAGTAAATTATAGGGAGAGCATATGAAAGAATTACTATTAAAACGAAAAGCTAAATTCATACAATATCTGATTGCAACATTTATGTTCATAGTGGATCACTTTATGCAAACAATAGTGTTTGCATTAATTTTTGGAGCTATTGAAAAGGGAGACATACAGTATTACAAGAAGATTGCAATTATAACTGTATTATTTATCATATATTCACCGGTTAATTTTCTGATATCCAGACTGCTGCGCATTCGCTATATGAGAGACACCATATTGGATGTGCGTAAGCAGGCATTTGACAAGATTATCAATATGCCGTTTAAGCAATATTCACAGAAATCCAAAGAGGTATATATATCAAATCTGATTAATGATGTCAACAACTTTGAGAATAAATTCTTTATTAATCTTCTTAATTTCCTGATTAATATAGGGATGTTTGTGTTATCGCTTCTAATTCTATTGATATTCGATATTAAACTGGCTGTTGGAATGCTGTTGTTTTCCATAGTCCTGTATCTGCTTGCAAGCACATTTTCGAAGAAGACTACAAAACTTGAGAAGGAAATATCTGATACGAGTGAGAAATTTACTACGGACATATCCAACACCTTTAACGGACTTGAGATTCTTAAGCTTAATAATATTGAGGACAAATTCTTAAAGAAAAGCGTAACCTCAATAAATCGGCTGGAAAAGAAAAAATACCTGTCAAATGTATTTACACATATGCAGAGAAACGTAATCTATATTCTGGCATTTGTCGTTTCAGTCGTTGTGCTTATATATGTTGGTTATGGGCTGCAGGGCGATAATATGGATCTGACAAAAGCGGCATTATTATTTATGCTGAGTACTTCTATAAGCAATTATCTTATTAGTGCATTTCCTAATTGGAATCAGGTAAAGGCTTCAACTGCAATATATGAAAAGATTGCAAAACCTGAAGAGAGTACTGTAAGAATAGGTATGGGAACAAAAGACTTCAAATTAGATGACAGGATAGAGGTTTCGGACTTAAGCTTTTCTTTTGATACGAAACCGGTCATAAAGAATGCGTCTTTTACTATTGAAAAGGGCAGGAAATATCTGATTAAGGGTGTCAGTGGTGCAGGTAAAACAACCCTATTGAATCTTCTTGCCATGGTTCATGATAATTTTGAGGGAAGTATAACTGTAGACGGTGTAGATTATAGGGATATATCGGAGAAGTCATTTCATGAAAAAGTCGCATTCATATATCAGGATGTTTTCTTGTTTGAGGATACAATAAAGAATAATATTACCTTATATAAGGATATTTCTGATGAACAGGTGGATTATGCAGTGAAGGTGAGTGGGCTTAAGCCGCTTCTTGAAGAAAAGAAAGACGGAATCAACGAAAGACTCTCTGAAAACGGGAAGAACCTGTCAGGGGGTCAGAGACAGAGGATATCCATAGCACGGGCAATAGCAAAGAATGCAGAGATTTTATTCATAGATGAGGGCACATCCAGCCTTAATGAAGAGTTGGGAAGAGAAATAGAGAAAACATTCCTGAGTCTTGACAGTACTGTCATTGCAATCAGCCACCGGTACTATGAAGGAATTTCTGAGAATTATGATTATGTAATAGAAATAAAAAATGGAATTGTTCACAGCTTCCCGGCAAGGGATTATTTTGAAGAGGTGATAACATGGTAAAAAAATATGTTAAAGTAATCCCGTATTTATTATTAGCTATTATAGTAGCCGGAAGTAATGCATACCTGGATGGGCTTGTAAATATTCATATTATGGATATGCTGGATCTTGCTATCAGCGGCAGAATGGAAGAATTGAAACAGGAAATTCCACAGCTGCTGACTTTGGCTGCTCTTTTAGTTCCAATGGGAATACTGGTTGGAATGGCCGGAAGCTTCTACAGAAGAAAGGCTAATATTGCCCTGAAAAATTACTATATGCAGAAAGTATTCGCAAAAAACATTGCAGAATTTCAAAAGGAAAACAATGCGAAATATGTGTCTTCTATGACAAATGATTTTAACACGCTGGACATGAACCTGATTACCGGAGTATATAGTGTGTTTGAAGCTATAATGTCGTTTTTGGTTGGTATATGGCTTCTCTCCTTAGTAGATGCCAGAATGCTTATATTAGCATTTGTTCTTATAGCCGTCAATCTGGTTATATCGATACTTACCTCAAAGCCCACAAAGAAAGCACATAAAGAAAGAAGCGATATGTTTGACAGTTATACCTCTTATATAAAAGAGGTTCTGTCTGCCTTCCATATAGTTAAAAATTATAATCTTCAAAACAGAGTTACTGATGACTATTACAGTAAAAGTGAGGATATTCAGCAAAAAGGATTTCTTATTGAAAAACTACTTTCTTTTATAATTAGCTTTCAGCATTTATTTATAATGGGTTCCATGCTTGGCGTGATATTAATGGTGGGTTATTTTGCGGTTATAGGAAGTGTATCTGTCGGCGGAGTTTTGCTGGTTGTAAATGGTATTCAGAAGATGATTTGGCCGTTGTTTTCGATTGGTGAGAATCTGCCTAAGATATTTACATCAGGAGAGTTGATTAAGAAGATAGAAAAGACCTTGGAAAACTCGGACACATACGTAGAGACCGTAGATTTGCCGGAATTTAAGGATGTGATAGAGTTTAAAGATGTGGATTTCAGCTATGAGGATTCTGAGCAGATTATCCTGTCGGATATAAATTTTAAGGTAAAAAAGAATGGGAAATATCTTGTGGTAGGTCCCAGCGGCGGCGGTAAATCCACACTTCTTAAGCTGCTGAGAAAATACTTTAGTCCCTCAAAAGGTATAATTGCGATAGACGGACATAATCTTAAGGATGTAAAAAGAGAGCATTATTATAAACTGATAGGAAACATAGAACAACAGGTATTTATCTTTGAGGATACGGTTAGAAATAATCTGACTCTGTATAAAGATTATTCGGACGAGGAAATTGCAGAAGCAATTAATGCGGCGGGATTAAATGATTTTGTAAAGCAGCTGCCGGATGGTCTTGATACTATTATTTATGACAACGGAAAGAACATATCGGGCGGTGAAAGAAGCAGGATAGTAATAGCCAGAGCACTTTTAAGCAAGGCAGGGATTTTGCTCATGGATGAAGCCTTTGCATCCCTTGATATGGAGCGTGCAAGGGAGATAGAAAAAACGATATTAGGTCTTAAGGATATGACTGTTATAAATGTAAGTCATGTCATATTCAAAGATACAAAGGGACTGTATGATAAAGTTCTTACGGTTAAAAAGACCATTCTTTAGGATACTTTTGTTCAGGTATGCCTTCACTTCTGCAAGCGGTATCAACAAAGGCAAGATCCTTTAGGATACTTTTGTTCAGGTATACCCTGCTGTACTTGAAGCTGCCTAAGAGGCGAGAGTCATCCTACTGATGATATATGCCTTAGTATATGGCGTATATAACCGGTCAGATTATCCTCCTGAAGCAGGAAATCGGTGTGTACCTCTACAAATGTTATTTTGTCATGGTATTCCTGTTTGAAGAATGGTGCAATAATAGGAAGATATTGAGGCACAAAAAGCCCATACCTTTTCGTATAACAGGTAGAGGGCTTTGCCTTTACCCTATAATCCTTATCTACATAGATAGCAAGACTCTTGTGAATGGCTCTGTCTTCACCCGGAAGGTAATAATAATCTCTATAATTATCATAGAAATATTTCAGTTCACCTTCATAAGTTTTTATTGAAATTATAACAGAATTTTCATAAGCATTCATATATACACTGTCATTACCAAAGCTGATTCTGATCGGTATGCTGAAATCATATTCCAGACGAATAGTCAGATTTCCTTCATCTGTTCCCGCCTGAAGGATTTGGAAGGGTTTTTCAAATAAATCTAAGTAGTAGAGAACAGGAGTTATCTGAACCAAGCCCTTTATATCATCTTCATTATGAAGCAGCAGGGATTGAAGCAATTTGTCCGTTTCTGAGGTTTTGTCATCTACAGCTGTGTCCGCAGATTTATCAGCCCTTGATTTTTTCAGTTCCTCGATATGCTTTTTTCCGAGATAGCTTTGATATACTGCAATCAGTTCTCCACCGCCAAATGAATCCTTGCGTTCCACCTCAAGAAAGGTCTCTATAGTTTTCTGCTTATAATTATTTAGTCTAAATATCTTTTTTATAGGAGATATTTTTTTATAAATATCAAGACTTCGGATATCCTTAAACGAGTAGTCGAGTTGCAGTATTTCGCATTTTATGTTAAGGTATGGAATGTCAAAACCGGAGCCGTTATAATGAATGAGAAGGTCATAATCGATGATAAACTCAAAGAAATTCTCAATAAGCAGGGCTTCCTCTTTAATATCCTCAGCAAACCATTGAATCATGTGTAATGATGATTCCTTATAATATATACAGCCTATCAGATACAGGTATGTTGTTTCTGCAACAAAGCCGGTGGTTTCTATGTCAAAGAATGCAATTTTGTTTGTTCCGTATTCAATATCAAGTGGATAGTCTAGGGTAAGATCAACAGGGAATTGCCTTGTTATCATATGTATTCTCCTTTCCATCCATATACTGTTATTTTAGCATAGAACAGCTGAAAAACAATGAAAAATTTGAAGTTTTGTGGTAAAATTATTAAAAGATACATATATGTAGATTAACTGCTGATAATAACCTAAAGTTACATAAGGAGTGCTTAAAATTGAGTAGTGGAAGCATAAATGAAGTTACAGGCAGAATAAACAGATCCTTAAGCGGAGTGTTCAGAGCTGTAATCGTAAGCTTACTGGTACTGATACAATTCGGTCTTATTATTTATCTGTCATATAAGCTTAGGATGTACACGGTTTATATCTATTCATTTTTGCAGATACTTAGTGTGATTATTATTATTATGCTTATCAATGATAACAGAAATGTTTCATATAAAATCAGCTGGATATGTATAATAGCTGTTTTTCCTGTTACAGGACATATTATGTATATGCTGTGGGGAAACAACAGAGTTAAAAAGATAGATAAAATAGTACTAAAAAAATTGGCAAGAGGTTTTGAATATTTGGTGCAGGACAGTAAGGTGGTTGAAGAATTTGAGGATCACTATCCTGATATGCTTAGAATGACAACTTATCTGCAGAATAACCATTTTCCATTATTTAAGAATAACGAAGTTGAATATTATCCCATGGCTGAAGAGGCATTTGAAGCAATAATAGAGGAATTTAAGAAGGCTGAAAGATTCATTCTGATGAATTTCTTTATAGTGGGTGAGGGAGTACTCTGGGATAGGATACATGAGGTTCTGCTGTCAAAAATCAAGAACGGTGTTAGGGTACTTTTTCTGTATGATGATTTCGGTGCAATGTTTAGGACAAACCGCAATTTTAAGAGAGAGCTTGAAAAAGAAGGCTTTGAGGTGAGAGTCTTTAATCCCGTGCACCGATATACCAATAAGCTTTATATGAATTACCGCTCCCACCAGAAAATTATCGTTGTCGACGGAAATGTAGGGTTTACGGGCGGTATGAATCTTGCGGATGAATATGTGAATCTTGTAAACCGCTTTGGTGTATGGAAGGACAATGCTGTTAGAATTGAAGGAGATGCGGTATGGGGACTGACTGTGACATTTTTGCAGATGTGGGAAGCATCTAAAACTTCAGCCCCTGTGAACTACGATGAGTTCAGACCATCAAAAAGCTTTCCCGAAAATAATGTCTATTGTCAGGTTTTCTCAGACGGACCTGCCAATAATCCAAGAAATCCTATAGAGGATTTTTACAAACAGATGATATATCATGCAAAGAGGGTATTGTACATTACTACACCGTATCTTATAATTGAAGATGATATGCGGGATGCTTTGATTACTGCCGCACAGGGTGGAGTGGATGTACGGATTATCACTCCATTTATTCCCGACAAGAAGAACGTAAAGATTCTTACTTATTATAATTATGGAACTCTTCTTAGTGCAGGGGTTAGAATATTTGAATATAAACCGGGATTCATTCATGCAAAAACCATGCTAAATGAGGACTCAGCCATTGTCGGGACGATGAACATGGATTATCGAAGCTTTCATCTTCATTATGAGTGTGGTGTCTGGATCTGCAATAAGTATGTTATGAAAACGATTAAGGATGATCTGCTTAAAACCATGGAAGAATGCCATGAAGTGACTCTAAAAGAGTGGAAGTCCCGACCACTTTTAAATAAAATATATGAGAAGATACTAAATCTCTTTTCTACACTGATGTAGATATATGCGGGAAACAGACCGGACCTAGGCAATAGTAGGAAGGGAGCTTTTATGTATACGAATATATGTAAGCATTGCAATAAACTGTTCAGAGCAAGGCATAAGGCATATTCCTGCAGCGAATGCAGGGATAAGGACGAAGATTATTTTGATAAGATAGAGGCTTATCTTAAAGAATACCCGAACAGTAATGCCCTACAAATCTCAGAAGCGTTAGGAATTACAGCTTATCAGGTTCTTTCTTATTTGCAGGAAGGTAGGCTTAACATATCAAGAGGACGCTTTGAACGTATCAGGGATGAATAAGATTGGTTGGCATGACAAAGACTGAAAGGCAAACAAGAATGTAAAGCCAAGATAATATATCAAAAGAAAAAAGCGTATAAGAAAAGCAAAGAGAAAAGTGAAGAGAAAAGGCGAAAAAGAAAAGCAAAGAAGAAAAGCAAAGAAAATGCATAGAAGAAAGCAAGGCGGAAAGTATGAGGCGATGAAATGGTAGCATTTATTAAGGGCGAGCTTACAGAGATAAAAGAGAATTATATCGTGTTGGAAAGCAATAATATTGGCTATGAGATATATTTACCAACGTCTGCCATACCGGAGCTTCCTCCAAGAAAGAGCACGGTTAAGATATATACATATCTGCATGTCAAGGAAGATGCACTAACCTTGTATGGGTTTCTGACTAAGGATGATTTGGAGATGTTTAAGCTGCTGATTACGGTTAATGGAATCGGACCAAAGGGGGCACTTGGTGTTTTATCCGGTATAACTGCGGATGAGATAAGATTTGCAGTTCTTGCCGAGGATGCCAAGACTTTGGCTAAGGCACCGGGAATAGGTACAAAGACAGCAAGCAAAATTATTCTCGAATTGAAAGATAAATTCAAATTGGAAACAGCTTTCGAGCAGAAGATGCTAAATCAATCGGATAAGATTAATTCCCGTAGCATATATGGTAAGCGGGAGGAGGTAATATCAGCACTTATAACTCTGGGATATTCATCTTCGGAAGCATATAAAATTGTTACACAGATTGATATTACTGATGATATGACTACAGAGGAGATACTAAAGCTCTGTTTGAAGAAGATATAAGGAGATGCACATGGCTAAGCGAATAATATCAACAGAACTTATGGAGGAAGACAGAAGACTTGAAAACACTCTCAGACCTCAGATGCTGGAGGATTATATTGGACAGGTAAAGATAAAGGAAAACCTTAGAATATATATTGAAGCTGCAAAGCAGAGGAAGGAGCCTTTAGACCATGTCCTGTTTTTTGGTCCCCCGGGGCTTGGTAAGACTACGCTGGCGGGCATTATAGCAAATGAGATGGGTGTCGGTATTAAGATAACCTCCGGACCGGTCATTGAAAAGCCGGGAGAAATGGCTGCAATTCTCAATAATCTCCAAGAAGGAGATGTGTTGTTCGTTGATGAAATCCATAGACTTAACCATCAGGTAGAGGAGCTTTTATATCCTGCGATGGAGGATTTTGTAATAGATATAGTTATAGGAAAAGGAGCAACGGCAAAATCAATCCGTTTGGATCTTCCTAAATTTACTCTAATAGGAGCAACCACCAGAGCCGGAATGCTTACCCCACCGTTAAGAGACAGATTTGGTGTGGTTAACCGTCTAGATTTTTATACTGTTGCCGAACTGAAGCAGATAATACTCAGATCTGCCAAAGTGATTGGTGTAGAGATAGATGAGGAAGGAGCAGATGAGCTGGCACGCCGTTCAAGAGGAACTCCCCGACTTGCCAACCGGCTGCTAAAGCGGGTCAGAGACTTTGCTCAAGTAAAATATGATGGTATAATTACAAAAGAAGTTGCTGCATCAGCACTGGATCAACTGGATGTGGACAGGCTTGGCTTAGATCATATAGACAGGGAAATACTTATTACAATGATAGAAAAATTTGGCGGAAGACCTGTTGGCATTGAGGCTATTGCTGCCACTATAGGAGAGGATGTTGGTACCATTGAAGAGGTATATGAGCCTTATCTGGTACAGAACGGTCTGATACTTCGTACTGCAAGGGGCAGGGTGGCATCTGAATTGGCATATATGCATATGGGCATCCAAAAGTTCATGGAGTAATATTCGGCTTGTATAATACAGTAAAATAGTATATAATCTGCTTATCGGTGATTAGTCCAAATGCAATTTATTTATATAACAAAGCATCATCTGATTTCCATATGGCGATAGGGGGCAAATGCAATGAATAAAATAAACGATATTGATGTTATCATAAATAACAAGAGATATACGTTAAGTGGGTATGAGAGCGAGGAATACTTACAACGGGTCGCATCATATATCAACAGCAAGCATAACGAATTCAGAAACAAAGATGCTTATAAATTCATGGATTCCGACCTACGAAATATTCTTATTCAGATAAATATAGCGGACGATTACCATAAGGCCAAGGAAAAGATTAAAGAAATAGAAGATGAGAGCAACCAAAAAAGCAATGAAATCTTTGACTTGAAGCATGAGCTGATAGCTGCCCAGACAAAGCTGCATTCAGCAGAAAAAGAAATAGAAGCATTAAAAAACGAGCTCAATGAGAATCAGAAAAAAATAATCCGCCTTGAAACAGAGCTTCAGGAAGCGGAAAGAAAAAGATAATTCAGACTGCTATAGCTGTCCTGTAGGACAGCTTTTATAATGGTGACAGGCACTGTTACAAAAATGTTAACAAAACAGCCAATTTGTTAATACTTTTGTAATGGTGACAGGCACCATGAACGAAATGAGGTAATGAGATGAAGATTGAGATACTGGCACCGGCCGGTTCTTATGAAAGTATGCGGGCGGCCATGAATGCGGGCTGCGATGCTGTATATATGGGAGGAAACAGATTCGGTGCAAGAGCATATGCCAATAATCCGGATGAAGATACATTGCTTAAAGCTATTGACGAAGCACATCTTAGAGGGAAAAAACTGTATCTTACGGTAAATACTTTGGTCAAGGAAGATGAAAGACTGAATCTGTTATACGATTTTCTGGAAAAGTATTATCTTGCGGGGTTGGATGCTGTTATTGTTCAGGATGTTGGTGTTATGAGGTTTATACACAGGCATTTTCCCAAGCTTCCCATCCACGCAAGCACCCAGACAACTATTACGATGGCTGAGGGAGCAGAGCTTCTTAAAAGTGTAGGAGTAACACGTCTTGTTACTGCGAGAGAGCTGTCTCTTAAGGAAATAAAAAATATCAGGGATAATACTGATATGGAGATAGAGACCTTTGTTCATGGAGCTCTATGCTACTGTTATTCGGGGCAATGCCTGATGAGCAGCATGATAGGGGGAAGATCCGGCAACAGAGGCAGATGTGCTCAGCCTTGCAGAATGCCGTATAGGTTTTTCTCGGAGAACAAACTTATATCCTCGGAAAATGAACCATACTTGCTTAGTCCGAAGGATATAAATACCTTGGCGTTGATTCCTGAATTGATTGAAGCCGGTGTTAGTTCATTTAAGATTGAGGGCAGAATGAAGAGCCCGGAATATGCAGCGGGAGTCTCCTATATCTATAGAAAATATACTGATTTGTACTTAAGTAAAGGTAAGGAAGCTTTTTTAGACTTTCTTAAGACCAGTGATTATAAAAATGATATGATATGCCTTATGGATCTGTATAACAGGGGTGGTTTTTCACAAGGCTACGGTAAAACACATCACGGAAAGTCCATGATGTCTATGACCAGACCAAACCACGGTGGGGTACGGGTTGGTGAAGTGACAGGATATGAAAAGGGATATGCATTTATTCATCTTGGCGAAGATGTATATTCACAGGATATTCTTGAAATCAGGAATAATGATAATCAGCCTGTGTATGAGTTTACAGTAAAGGATGATGTATCAAAAAACGATATGCTCAAAAGCAGAGTCGGCATAATACCTACAAAAAGTAAGCACCGGAAGTATAAGAATTATACAGATATCAAAAACGGGTATACTGTATATCGTACAAGAAATAATAAGCTTCTTGATCATATAAGGGATAAATTTATTAAAACAGATGTAAAGCAGGATATTACCGGCTATCTGTATGCAAAGCAGGGTGAAAAACTGCAGCTTACCCTCAGCTTAAACAATCATTATGTAACTGCATATCATAATGCTGTAGAGCCTGCAATAAGGCAGCCTATGACTAAGGATAAGCTGTCAGCATCTATAGGCAAGCTTGGAGATACATTGTTTAAATTTAAAGAACTTATTATTGAAGCGGATGATAATATATTTATTCCGGTGTCCCGGTTAAATGAGATTCGCAGAGAAGCGGCAGATATGCTGTCGGAAGCTATAATTGGTGCTTACCACAGAACTGAAGAAGAGCTTATAAAAAAAGAAGAACCAAAACTCACCAACCGTATGAGTATTAATGACATGAGAATGAATGATATGAGCATAAATGCCACAAGCATAAATGTCGGTGTTTCCACTAAGGATCAATTCGAGATAGTCTTAACATATCCCGACATTACCTCTATATATGCAGATTATGATGGCTTTACTTTAAAACAACTGACAGATATGGCAAAGGCTGCTGCAGCCTTCGGTAAGGCATATTATATAATGCTGCCTCACATCTGCAGGCTTAAGACATATGAACAGCTCAGTAAAGACGCAGCCGTCTTACTTGAGCATGATGAAGTAAGCGGATTTGTTATTAAAAACTTTGAAGAAGCAGAACTGTTAAGCAGACTATTTCAAAATACAGGACAGCAAAGGCATCTTAGGCTTAATCATAATATGTATATATTTAATAAGGACGCAAAACAATTTTGGCGAAAGAAGGGTATTCATCATTTCACCGCACCTGCAGAGCTGAATGAAAATGAGCTTAGGACCTTGGATTTGCAGGATTGTGAGCTTATGGTGTACGGATATTTGCCTGTTATGGTGTCTGTTCAGTGCCTGCATGAAAACACAAAACAGTGTAATAAATGTCAGGCAGGAACTCTTAGAACGGATTTTTTGGTGGATCGGTTGGGGAAGAAATTTTTTGTAACAACTCATTGTAACGGCTGCTATAATATTATTTATAACGGACAGCGTTTGTCACTACTTGGACAGGCGGACAAAATTCTTGATTTACAGCCGGAAGCAATAAGACTGGATTTTACTATAGAAACGTCTAAGGAAATGAAATCGGTGTTGCAGGCATATAGGGATGTATTTGTCTACGGTAAAAAATCATTTCCTGAGTTTGATAATATTACGTACGGTCATTTTAAGCGCGGTGTAGAATAGCAGGACAGATAGCAGATAATAATGCATGGAAACACAGGATTATAAAAGCAGGTGAGGTAATGCAGTTTGTAATTGAATTGTCAAAATATCTTATGCTTATTATAGTTGGGGCTTTCACTTACCATTCTGTAAGGGCATCGGTTAATAAAAACGTAAATACTCACATGAAATCTCATATATGGTTGATAGTATTTCTGTTTATGTTTCATTTTACCGGATATTTTATTATGTATCTGCAGATTCAAAGCAGCAGGCTGTTATGGCTTTATGTAGCTGAAGCGTTAGTTTTTATTCTTATAATTATACTTCATAGGTTTATTTATCCGGGAAAATCAAGACTGCTTCTTATAAATATGATGATGTTTCTATCCATAGGCTATATTATACTTACAAGACTGTCATTTGATAAGGCTGTCAGGCAGTTCATTATCAGTGCAGCTTCTTTAGGAATAGGGGTATTTATTCCTGTTCTCATACAAAGGTTCAAATGCATCAGAAAGTACGGATGGGTATATGGGATATCCGGAATTGCATTTTTGGTGTTGGTGCTTCTTATCGGTACGGAAAGCTATGGTGCTACAAGCTGGTTAACTGTGTTTGGATTATTTACATTTCAACCGACTGAATTTGTTAAGCTGCTGTATGTTCTGTGTATTGCGTCGCTATTTAGAAACAGAAATGATTTTCGGATAGTATGTGCTGTAACCGCTGTGGCAGCCGTAACGGTATTGGCATTGGTGTTCCAAAAGGATCTGGGAGGAGCACTGATATTCTTTGTTACTTATATTTTCATGCTTTATGCCTCGACTGAAAAGCCGTTATATCTGTTATTTGGTCTTGCCGGTGGAAGTGCTGCATCATGGATTGCCTACACTCTGTTTGATCATGTAAAGGTCAGGGTTTTGGCATGGAGAAATCCATTTGGATATATCGATAAGGAAGGTTATCAGATATCACAGTCATTATTTGCTATCGGAACAGGAGGATGGTTTGGTATGGGCTTGTTTCAGGGACTGCCTACCACCATTCCTGTGGTTGACAGTGATTTTATCTTCTCCGCCATAGCGGAAGAATTCGGAGGATTTTTCTCGCTGTGCCTTATTCTGCTGTATATCAATTGCTTTTTAATATTGATAAATGTCTCCCTTAAGACAAATGACAGATTTTACAGCCTGTTGTCCATGGGCTTTTCTGTTTTGTTTATATTTCAAGTCTTTTTATCTGTCGGAGGAGTAATAAAATTCATACCTTCAACAGGAGTAACATTGCCGCTTATCAGCTCGGGCGGAAGCTCTATAGTGGCTACGGTTATAATGTTTATGATTATTCAAGGAGTGCATGATGAAAATAGTATGGAGAAGCCTAATAAAATAGGAGTTATTATTGGTGGTGAAGAACATGACTGATAATATAAAAAACGGAATGAAAGACAGCATGAAAGATGATATGAAAGACAGTATGAAAGACAGTATGAAAGACAATATGAGAGACAGTAAGAAGGATTGTATAAAAGACAGAAACGCTAAAAAAACAGCTTATGGTTCGTCGCATACGAAGGCTGTTGGAGGAAAAACCGTCCTGTCTATTGTATATATTTTTGTGGGTCTGTTTGTTCTTATGATGGGATATTTTACGTATTTTTTATTAGCTAAGAGCGAAGGAGTAATTAACAGTACCTATAACCTAAGGCATGATGTACTGGCAAAAAGAGTTGTACGGGGCAAGATCATGTCAGCAGACGGAAAGGTATTGGCTGAGACTATCACAGATGATGAAGGAAACGAGATACGCAGTTATCCTTATGGGGATATGTATGCTCATGTTGTTGGAAGAGTTAATCGAGGAAGGTCCGGAATAGAAGAGGTGGAAAACATTACGCTGCTTACCTCTTACGGAAATTCAGCAAAAGCCATGTATAATGATATCGTGGGAATTAAGAATCCCGGAAATAATGTAGTATCTACCCTAAACAGCAAATTGACCAAGGCAGCGTATGACGCTTTAGGGGATGACAGGGGAGCAGTTGTAGCTATAGAACCCAAGACCGGCAAAATTCTGGCCATGGTATCAAAGCCGTCATATGATCCTAATGATATCGATGATGATTGGGAGATGCTTACCGAGGATAATAATAATGAATCTCCGCTGCTTAACAGGGCATCGCAAGGCTTATATCCTCCGGGTTCAACATTTAAGGTTATTACTGCTCTTGCCTATATCAGAGAAAATCCCGATTATATGGACTACAGCTATAAATGCACGGGAAGTATAGATTATGAAGGTATGACAATTAAATGCAGCAATAACAAATCCCATGGAAATGTTGACTTAAAAGAGGCATTTGCAAGATCCTGTAATACTGCATTTTCTAATATTGCAAAAGATATATCAATTGAAGATTTTCGAAGCTTAAGTGAAAGCTTTTTCTTTAACAGACCTCTGCCTGCAAGGATTGTGAATAATCCGAGCAGTTTTATGCTGGCAGTAGGTGAATCAGGTGTTAAGGAGACTATGCAGACTGCTATAGGCCAAGGAAGAACCCTCATAACACCTCTTCATAATGCTATGATAGCAGCGGCTGTTGCTAATGGGGGAGTTATGATGAAGCCCTATGTAATCGATAGGGTAGAAAGTACCGGAGGCAGAGTAATTAAGGGATATATTCCTGAGGAGGCGGCAGCCGTTATGACTGCAAAGGAGGCGGATTACTTAAAAAGTATTATGCGTGGCGTTGTTACGGACGGTACTGCATCCAAGCTAAACAGTATGAATGTCAAGGCTGCCGGAAAGACAGGAACAGCCGAACAGGAAGGAAAAGAATCCCATGCATGGTTTATAGGCTTTGCTCCGGTGAATGATCCGAAGATTGCAATCAGTGTTATTGTTGAAAATAAAGGCTCAGGAAGTGAGTACGCTTTACCTATCGCAGAGAAGGTATTTGATGCATATTTTAAATAGTATCAGGGTGTGTTTTGTGCGAAATCCATAAAAACAAGTTGATATGCCGGTCAAATTGGTGTATACTGTATAGTAGTTAAAGACAACACACCAAAAAGCAGGAGGAATTGCGATGGTAGAGGCAACGAGCTGTGGTGGTGTAGTTATTTTCAGAGGAAAGATTCTATTACTGTATAAGAATTATAAGAACAAATATGAAGGGTGGGTGCTGCCAAAAGGAACCGTAGAGGAAGGAGAAGAGTATAAAGAGACGGCTATCCGAGAAGTGAAGGAGGAAGCAGGAACGGATGCTTCCATTATCAAATATATCGGAAAAAGCCAGTATTCCTTCAGTACCCCACACCATACAGTAGTAAAGGATGTTCATTGGTATCTAATGATGTCTGATAGCTATTACAGCAAACCACAACGGGAAGAATATTTTATGGATTCAGGGTATTACAAATTTCATGAGGCATATCATTTATTGAAATTTGCCAATGAGAAGCAGATCTTAGAACGTGCTTATAATGAGTATATAGATCTGAAGAAAGGTAATCTCTGGGGAAATAAAAAATATTTCTAAAAAATAAAGCAGGGATATTCCACATAGGAATTATCCCTGCTTTTTTGATGTTGAAATGTTATGCAAGGTAAAGCTTGATTGCCTTTGTGACATAAGAATTGTTCAATATCCAAGATTTTTTACATAGCCTTCCACAAGGACAGAATCGCTTAGTTGAAGCCTGTCGTCAAACAGCTCACTTCCTTTATGCAAAGTAATATCATTTAGATGATCAAAAATCATCAGTTTATAAATGAGAGAATTGGAGTCTGATGATAAAAACCGGATGGCAACACGAAAGTCTTCATCATATCTTTTTACCTTAAAAATTACTCCTTCATCGGTTGCGTTCGAAAGCTCATCTTCATTCGTTGACCAAAATATGGTATGGTTGCCATATACGGTTTCAAGCTTGTCTTCGCAGATGATATCAAGATTCAGATCATTTTATCAGTTGAAAAAACATATGGGATGAAGTATACATTCTGTCATTGTAATACAATATTCTCCCAGAACTATTCTATATACATATATTAGCATGGACACCATTATATGTAAATTATTAAAATATATTGTTATGTCTTGGTTACTGAAAAAACATGTTAAATATAAAACCAATCTGTGATATAATGTTAACATATGAAATGAGAAAAGAATGGATAATAACGCATAAAATGATGATTATATAAGTTGAGATTGTTATTCAGAATTGGAAAAGGGCAATAAAAAACCATATAACCTTTGGTTTTCAAGGTTATATGGATCTGTATATCAACTGCGGATGGAGGGACTCGAACCCTCACACCCTCGCGAGCGGTAGATTTTGAGTCTACTGCGTCTGCCATTCCGCCACATCCGCTTAGTGACGTGGATTATTCTATCATAATTGCTTTTATAATTCAAGTACGAATATTTATAAACCGGTATTTTATGCTCATAATAATTGAAATAATTAATAAATGATTAATTCGTAAGAGGATTATTATATAAAGGCAGTAAGAG
>DUQV01000121.1 GCA_012837605.1 Clostridiales bacterium
AAGCACATCATTGCCATATTCCCTAATCAGAGCCTCGATCTCATATGCAGGAGAAATATCAGAATTTTCATTTTGTATATCCCTTTGCATCCAATTATCCCCCTATACTATACCTAATAATCAGTCATAACATTCAAGCTAGTTATAGTATACATGTACAGCATGATGATGTAAATGGCAATTTGGATGCTATGCAACATCTTTCCCCGTCTAAACATTAGACGTTATATGACTCTATTAAGTTCCACAATATTTGCACTTAAGTAAAATCGGAACGCGTAATCACTGCCTTTTATGCCTGCCCATGTGAGTATGGAATTAAAAAGGATATAGCATGGTTGCCTGCTATATCCATCTTTTCACCGAATGATTTTCGGATACCGATTACTCCTGCTGACTGTAGGACAGTTTATATAGTCCTGAATAGATACCGTTCTTAGCCAGCAACTCCTCATGTGTACCGGATTCCCCTATGCCTTCTTCCGTAAGGACTACAATTCTTTTTGCATTTTTTATGGTTGAGAGCCTGTGTGCAATTACAAAAGTTGTTCGGTTCTTAGCCAGTTTCTCCAATGATTCCTGTACAACCTTTTCACTTTCATTATCTAATGATGAGGTTGCCTCATCAAATATTAATATGGGCGGATTCTTTAGAAATACTCTTGCAATACTTAATCTTTGTTTCTGCCCGCCCGACAGCTTAACACCCCGCTGCCCGATATCCGTGTGGTAGCCGTCCGGAAGCTCCATTATAAAATCATGGGCATTGGCATTCTTAGCTGCCATAATTATTTCTTCCTCGGTAGCATCAGCCTTTCCATATCTGATGTTATCAAGCACAGTACCTGAGAAGAGATATACGTCCTGCTGGACAATACCGATATTCTTCCTAAGGGATTTAAGCTTTATATTCTTGATATCTGTGCCGTCTATTGTAATTACACCGTCTGTAACCTCATAAAATCTTGGTATAAGGCTGCACATGGTAGTCTTACCAACTCCGGACGAGCCGACAAGTGCGATAAATTCACCGGCCTCCACCTTAAGATTTATATTGCTGAATACATCACCTAAAGTATCATTATATTTAAATGCCACATTCTTAAATTCAATCTCGCCCTTTACATCTTTAAGCTCAATGGCTCCGGGACTGTCTACGATATCCGGTTCAATCTCCAGTATTTCATAAAAACGGTTAAATCCTGACATACCGTTTTGAAACTGCTCGGTGAAATTAATCAGCTTCTTTACAGGGTCAACCAAGGTGTTGACATATAGCAGGAATGCCAATAAATCACCGACATTAATAATTTCATTTGCTATGAATAAGCCTCCGCCTGCTATTACCGCTATATTTATCAGTGCAGTAAACAGTGTAAGCCCGGAGTGAAACGCCCCCATTGTCCAATAGCTGTTTCGCTTGCTGTCTACAAACCTAGCATTGCCCTCATGGAATTTGTCAATCTCCACTGCTTCATTTGCAAAGGATTTTACAACCCTGATTCCCGATAAATTATCTTCTATCTGAGCATTTATATCGGCAATTCTTTCTCTGTTTCTTCTAAAAGCCCTGCGCATTTTTCCTCTCATAAGCATTGCAAATATAAACATAATCGGAATAAATGCAAATACAATCATCGTGAGAGGAACATTAATATGTATTAATATGAAGAATGCCCCGACAAACTTAATCAAAGATATAATTATATCCTCAGGTCCATGATGACATAGCTCTGTTACATCAAATAAGTCATTTGTTATTCTGGTCATAAGCTGACCTGTCTTTTGATTGTCATAGAAACTAAAGGACAGCTTCTGATAATGCTCAAAGATGTCGTTACGCATATCGTATTCCATCTTGGCTCCCATCATATGTCCCTTATAGGTTGTAAAATAAGTGCTTACATACTCAATGGCTGCCAATCCGAGCATAACAAAAAGCAGCTTTATTATAATCGGTGCCGATTCCGATATGTCATAATTTACCAAAATATTGTTTGTAATATACCTTACAATTATAGGATATATCAAGGAAATTGCAGAAGCCAGCAAGGCAAAAAACATGTCTGCTGCAAATAAACCGATATACGGTTTATAATAAGACAAAAATTTCTTCGTCTTTTTATTCATTCTTATTCTCCTATCAAGTAAGCCATCAGAATCAACCTCTTGAAAGTCTCATAGACAGCTCATACATATACTGATCAATATCCTTAGTCATAGCTAAGGCTTCTTCTATATCATAATCAACAAATTGACTGTCCTTATAGGCAACAACCCGGTTCGAAGCTCCCGATATCAGTAAATCTACTGCTTTGGCACCCATAACGGAGCCATATACACGGTCTCTTGCAGTAGGAGTTCCTCCTCTTTGTGCATGACCTATAATGGTTGCTCTGGTCTCCATTCCCGTGACGGCTTCGATTCGCTTTGCCATATTTTCGGATTCGCCTACGCCCTCGGCATTAATGATAATATAATGCTTTTTACCTGTTTCACGTCTTTTGTTTATCCTCTTTATTATCTTCACTTCATCATAATCATAACGCTCAGCAATAAGAATCTCCTCAGCACCATTGGCAATACCGCACCACAGAGCGATATGTCCGGCATGTCTGCCCATAACCTCGATAATACTGCATCTTTCATGAGAAGTGGATGTATCTCTTACTCTATCTATTGTTTCGACAGCAGTATTAATGGCAGTATCAAAGCCTATAGTATAATCCGTACAGCTGATATCCAAATCAATTGTTCCCGGAACACCTACGGTATTGATTCCCCGCTTTGCCAAAGCAGCCGCTCCTCTAAAAGAACCGTCACCACCAATAACAACAAGCCCGTCTATGCCATGCTTTCTGCATATCGCTGCAGCTTCGTCCTGACGCTCCGGCAATACAAATTCCGGGCAGCGGGCAGTGTATAATATTGTTCCTCCTCTTTGTATAATATCAGATACATTCTTCGACTTCATTTCAAATATATCTTCTTCCAACAATCCCAAATATCCTCTGCGGATACCTTTGACATTGATTCCTTCAGCCAGAGCTGTTCTCACTACAGCACGTATAGCGGCATTCATTCCCGGTGCATCTCCTCCGCTGGTCAAAACACCGATAGTATTAACCTTCTTACTCATAAATATTTGACCTCCATTTTTAGATTACATCGTATTCTAATTCATTTTTAACGCAGATGCAATACACTTTTCAACAACAGCAATATTATCTTCTGAATAGATTTCACGCAGCCTGCTTACCAGCTCCTTACAGGCATTAACATTTTTGCTTTTTGGCAATTGCTTCATAATCTTTTCCTTCCCGCAGTATATGATTACCACATTATCTCCATCGTACTCCTCAAGAATACTGTACAATTCCTGCTCAGCCTTTTGAAACTGAGCAAAGTCTTCAAATTTAACCCACAGCTCCTTGGGTACTGCATCAAAGGGTATGATTTCCTGACAGATAAGCTTGGCATCTTTATCCTCTTCTATGGTTGTCCTGCCGCGAATAAATATCTTGTTATCGGGCTCCAGCATATGCTTATATTTTTCAAAATCCTTTGGAAATATTATAACCTCTATTGTTCCAAACATATCCTCGAGTGTTATAAAAGCCATTAGACTGTTGGTTCTTGTTGTTTTTATGCTTTTTGAAATTATCATGCCGCCTATTATGTGCAGACTTGAGTCATCAACCTTAGGTCTGTCTGTTTCCTCATCAATAATAAAACCATATGAATAAGCTGTTACGTTTTTATTGATAGTATCTTGGTAGTCTTCTAAAGGATGTCCGCTTACATATATGCCAAGCACTTCTTTTTCAAATGCCAGTAACTCTTCCTTGGTGTATTCCTCCACTTCAGGAAGATTCAGCTCATATTTTTGCCTGTCATCTTCTCCTGCAAAATCAAAGAGACTAATTTGCCCTGTAAGACTGTTTTTCTTTTCCTCGGCTATCTGATCCAGTATCTGAATATAGCTCATCATCAACTGGCGTCTGTTGTTGTGGATATTAGAAAATGCACCGGCCTTTATAAAGCTTTCTATAGTCCGCTTATTAACTTCCTTCCCTGATAAACGATTGGCAAAATCCTTTAAGCTTAGAAACGGACCGTTAGCATCTCTTTCTGCCACGAGTGCTTCTATTACCGGTCTTCCTATACCCTTAATCGCAGAAAGTGCATACCGGATAGACCCATTGTATACCGTAAAGACTGCATCACCCTCGTTGATATCAGGCGGCAATATTGTAATATCCATCTGACGGCAGCTGTATATATACTGTGCCACCTTTCCCGGGTTATCAATAACCGATGTCATTAAAGCGGCCATAAACTCTACCGGATAATAGCACTTTAAGTAAGCCGTCTGATAGGAAATAACAGCATAAGCCGCCGCATGAGATTTATTAAATGCATACTTTGCAAAATCCAGCATCTCATCAAATATATGATTTGCAATATGCTCAGGTATACCGTTTTTAATACATCCGGGTATATTCTCTTTCTCATCCCCATAGATAAAGGTCTGCCTTTCCTTTATCATTACATCCTCTTTTTTCTTTGACATGGCTCTTCGTACCAAATCGCTCCGACCATAGCTGTATCCTGCAAGATCCCTTACTATCTGCATTACCTGCTCCTGATACACAATACAACCGTACGTAGGTGCCAGTATATGCTCAAGCTGCGGACATTCATAGGTGACCTTTCCGGTCTCGTTCTTTCCCTGTATATATTTGGGAATAAAGTCCATCGGACCGGGTCTGTAAAGTGCTATTCCGGCTATGATATCCTCCAATGTTCTTGGCTTTAGCTCCTTCATAAAGCTTTTCATGCCGCTGCTTTCTAATTGGAATATACCTTCTGTTTTTGCCGAACCGATCAGCTCATATACCTTTTCATCCGCAAAATCAATATTGTTAATATCCAGTCTGTCTGCCGCATCTCTTTTTTTGTTAACCAAATCTACAGCATTCTGTATAACTGTCAGTGTCCTCAGTCCTAAGAAGTCCATTTTTAAAAGTCCCAATTCCTCTAGGGTCGTCATAGTAAACTGAGTTGTCACAGAATCATCTGACGAACGGGTTAAAGGAACATATTCAACTATACTGTCTTTACTGATAACCACACCTGCTGCATGCATTGATGTATGTCTCGGAAGACCTTCCAGCCTTCTTGACATATCAATAAGCCTTCTGACCTCATCATCTCCTTCATAGCTTCGCTTAAGCTCCGGATTCATTACTAATGCCTTTTCAATGGTGATTCCTATCTCGGTAGGAATCATCTTGGCTACGGTATCCACCTGTGAATATGGCATATCCAAAGCTCTTCCCACATCTCTGATAACAGCCCTAGCAGCCATGGTACCGAAGGTTACTATCTGCACCACCTTATCCTTACCGTATTTATCCGTGACATAATCTATGACCTCCTGCCTTCTTTCATAGCAAAAATCAATATCAATATCAGGCATTGTCAGTCTTTCGGGATTTAGAAACCTTTCAAAGAGCAGATTATATTTTATCGGATCAATATCTGTTATTTTCAAACAATATGAAACTATCGAGCCTGCCGCACTTCCTCTTCCCGGACCCACCATAATGCCATTATCTCTGGCATATTTTATAAAATCCCAAACAATTAGAAAATAATCCGAAAAACCCATATCATTTATGGTTTTTAATTCATATTCCATACGTTCCCAAAGCTCTCTTGTTACATCCTTATACC
>DUQV01000122.1 GCA_012837605.1 Clostridiales bacterium
GACAATGAAAGTGTAGCAACTGTTGATGAAGACGGTAAAGTAACAGCAGTTGGAAGTGGCAGTACTAAAATAAACGTTATTACTAATACTATGTCTTCGCAGGACAGGAGTCTGTCCATATCCATGACGGTTGTTGTTGCACCGAAGTTCAGTTTGTCCTTTGATGATTTGAACGGCAATCCTGTGACAGCACATTCAGGTAATGACAGAAATAATTTTATACCGGTTGACGGTGTGCCCAGCAATTTTGTTATTGAATCAAATGCTTCATATGGTACGAATTTAAAATGGGAAATAATTGATACAAGCACAGGAAAAAAGGCAACCGGCGACAAGCTTACTTATTCTGTCAGTCAAAACAGTGGGAATGTTACATTTAGCAAAGTTAAGGCCGGAACATATGAAATATATGCATATGCCAATGAAAGATATAATTATAATACAAATGCTCCTTACGCATATATGAAGATAATTGTACCTATATATCTCGGAAACGAGAGTATAATTATGACGGTAGGCGACACATACGATATAGTTGAGAATTCTAATATTCCGAGTTTTGATATATTTGAAGTATATTATGTTCAAGCCGGAGGTTCAAATATTGCTCAGGTAAACCCCAATACAGGTGTTATTACAGCCAAAAGAAATGGAAAAGTAACGATACGTCTTGTTTATAAAACCTCGTCGAATTTGTATGATGATGATTCGGTACACGCCGGAGAGAAATTAATAGATGTTACTGTAATTGACGGCATTTCCTTAAATATTACGGAAGCTATGCTTTATACTTCAAGCACTTTGCTTCTGCAAGCCTTAGTAACCGATCCTACTGAGCCGGTAATATGGAGTAGTGATGCTCCAAACATCGCAACTGTAGAGAATGGATTGGTAACAGCCCTGCGACCGGGTGTTGTAACAATAACAGCAATGCAGAATATACGAGGAGTGACTAAGCGAGCCACATGTGTAATTACAATACAACAATCGGTATCCAGTATAACAATTAATCCGGCAACTCTAAATCTTGCTATTGGTGAATATCAGACGCTTCATGCAAATATTACTCCTAATTTAAGCGGAGTAAGGTTAAGCTGGAAGTCATCTGATGAGAAGGTGGTCAGAATAATAGAAGCAAATCCATTAACTGCAACAGTACAGGGTGTTGCAGGGGGAAATGCTGTAATATCTGCAATAAATGAAGATAATTTCGTTGTAGGCTATACACATGTCACAATAAGACAGCCTGTTACGAGAATTGCTTTATCAGATACTAATGTATTCATAAACATAGATGCGAAGAGTTTTCAGCTCAGAGCGGTTGTTTATCCTGAAAACGCATTAAATAAAGAGGTTATATGGACCTCATCAAATCCTCAAATAGCCAGGGTTAATGATAACGGACTTGTTTCGTTGGTTAAACCCGGTGAAGTAACCATAATTGCCAGGTCTGCAGATAATCCGGATATAATGGAGATGTGCAATATAACAATTGAGGTACCTGTATCGACTGTATCGATAGATGAGAAGGAAGTTACAATGTATGTTGGTCAGTCAAAAAGGCTGACATATTCGATACTGCCCATTAATGCAACTAAAAATGCAGTTACCTGGACTTCTACGAAACCAAATGTAGCCTCAGTAGATGCAGCTGGAAGAGTCACAGCAAAGCAAGTAGGTACCACAGTAATTATGTTAAAAACTCTGGATGGAGGGCATACTGCTTACAGTACCGTAACTGTACGTCAGATTGCAGAGGGTGTAAAATTCAATAAAACCGAGATAGAGATGGAGACCGGACAGACCTTGGAGTTGGAGTATACACTTATACCAGCGAATTCAACCGATTCTGATTTGGTTTGGGAGGCCAGTGATACTAAGGTCGTGGTTGTCGATGATGTAGGCAGAGTGACTGCAAAAGGCTCGGGAACAGCATTTGTTATAGTGAGAACCGAATCAGGCGGCATGTCTTATGTTAAGGTAACAGTGAAGGAGCCTGTCAGCGGAATCCTCCTAAACTTCTCGGAAAAGACAATCTATGTGGGAGAAAGCTTTGATCTTAAAGCATCTGTTTCACCCAGCAATGCCTCTGATCTGGGAGTTAAATGGGAAAGCTCCAATGAAAGTGTGGCTACTGTTTCAGGCAAAGGGGAAGTATTAGGAATGAGCCCCGGTATGGCGATTATTACAGTAACCACAAAGGATGGCGGAATAACTGCCAACTGTGTTGTTACAGTTAGGGAGGGGTTAACTTCTATGACGCTTTATCCGGCTGCATATAGGGTAGGGGTTGGTAAATCATTTTTCCTTTCTGTAGTAGTTGGTGACGAGACTGTTTCAGATCATCAGTTCAGATGGGTATCCAGTAATTCGTCTGTTGCGTCAGTAAATAAGTATGGAAAGGTTACAGGACATAAAATAGGGTTTGCTACAATTACTGCATATGCACTTGATGGCAGCGGTGCGGAAGCAAGCAGTGAAATTGAGGTAGTCAGACTGGCGGAAAGGATTACACTGGATAAAAGCTCGTTAACATTGATTGTTGGAGAAACTAATAAGCTAAATGCCAAGATAACACCAAGTAATGCTACATATAAAACACCCGTATGGTTAGTAACCACAGTAGATGATCCTGAGAAAGAGGTAGATGATATACTGCTTATAGATGAGGATGGATATATAACAGCACTTAAGGAAGGCACAGTCATGGTTTATGCTATGGCTCAGGATTCCAGTGGAAAGTTTGCTGTATGTCATGTTACAGTTATAAAGAGAGTCCCGGCAACATCTATTGTATTGGCAGATAAGAAGATTGTCATGGTACAGGGTGAGCAAAGAGAAGTCAGGCCTGTACTGAACCCCATAGGTTCAACAGATGGAGTAACATGGAGTTCAGACAATTCAGGAGTTGCCAGTGTAAATAAAACCAGCGGAAGAATAAAGGCAAAAGCAACTGGAACAGCTTATATTACAGCAATGACTGATTCAGGAAAGATGGCTACAATTGAGGTTAGTGTAATCGGTCTTAACAGAAGTGAGTTGAGATTAGAGCAATATGAGCGGGCTTATCTGTGGGTAGAGGGAGCAACCGGACGAGTTCGCTGGGATACTGAAAATCCTGCGATTGCCACAGTTGATAACAACGGAGGAATAATCTCCCGTGCTGTCGGAACCACTTACATAACCGCTACCGTAAACGGAAGAAGGCTAACCTGTAAAGTAACTGTAGTCAAATAATAATATATATAATTTGTAATTAAAAAATTACAACATAAAATGAAGGTAAAACTATCATAATATTCTATAAACAAAACGTATAATATTTTATTAATAATAAAAAACAAAAAATCTTATAACCTGCAAAAGGTTGAAGAAACCTGTAAGGATATGCATGGGTGATACCTTAATACACCGTTAGAAGAACACGGGACCATGATATGTATGGCTACTCAGCGGACAATTTTGTCCGATGAATAGACATACATATCAAGATTTTTGTGTACTTGTACCGGTGTGTGAGGTATCACCCATGCATATCCTTACAGGTTTCTCAACCTATTCTTTAGTAATGTTTTGCAAAATTGGAAACATCTATTGTTCAAACAGACAAAAATGCCGCCTTATTCCAAGTGCTAATTGATAATTAACGGTGGGTATGATAGAATGCTTTCAGAACATACGTTTAATAACTCATGGGTGTCTGCTAAGGGGGTTGCGATTTGCTTATAAGTCTGCATGTTAAGAACTTTGCTATTATTGATGAGATTGAAGTTTACTTTAAAAATCATCTGAACATACTGACCGGAGAAACCGGAGCAGGAAAGTCTATTATTATAGATTCAATTAACTGTGCACTCGGAGCTAAAGTACCTAAGGGAATTCTGCGAACCGGAGCAGATTATGCCCTTGTTGAATTGGTCTTTGAGACTAAAGACCGGGCAGTACATGAAGCTATGAATAATCTGGATATTCCGATTGAAGACAATCAGATAATTATATCAAGAAAAATAATGCCAAACAGAAGTATATATAAATTAAACGGTGAAAATGTTACACAAAGTATAATAGCTTCAATTGCAGAGCTTTTGATAGATATTCATGGACAGCACGAACACCAGTCGCTGCTTCGTAAAGCAAAGCATCTTGAGATTGTTGACCGTTATGCGAAAGATGATATAGGTAATCTGAAACAGGAGCTTCATGAAGCATATAAGGCTTATACAGCACTTAAGCAGGAATATGATAATGCAGGTATTGATGAAGAGAAAAGACTTCGTGAAATCTCGTTTCTTGAATATGAAATAAATGAAATCAAAAGTGCAGCTTTGGTACCCGGTGAGGATGAGGAGCTGTCGTCGTTATACAGGAAATATGCCAATGCTCATGCTATATCCGAGGGTTTACAGACTGTTTATGGCTTGACAGGAAATAGTGCGAATGGAGCAGGTGACAGCATAGGCAGGGCAGTACGTCAGCTTACAAGACTTGTTGAATATGATGAAAAGCTGGGGGAGCTGCTTACACAAGCTGTCGATATTGAAGCTCTTTTGAATGACTTTAATAAGGATTTATCCCAGTATTTATCCTCTATGGATAATTATGAGGAAGAATTTGATGAAGTAACTAAGA
>DUQV01000123.1 GCA_012837605.1 Clostridiales bacterium
ATTCACGAATTTTATTCAGTACATCAAGATCGTTAGCACCTATATAATCAACAGAACCTGATTTAGCCTTAAAAGCTGCATCAGAGGTATCTAACTTTTGCTTGAAGTTCCCCTGCAGGGAATTAGGCGTTTGAAGGAAGAGTCTGGCATTGTTTTCCTCCATAAATAAAAAATCACTTAAGGATGACATGACAGCCAGTCCTCCACCGCAATTACCGAATACTGCGGTAATCTGTGGAATTACACCGGAAGCCATAACCTGCTTCTGGTATATCTCTCCAAAGCCGTTCAGTGCATCTGTAGACTCCTGTAATCTCATACCGGAAGAATCAATAAGACCAATTACAGGAACTCCAACCTTAAGTGCTAAATCATAAATCGCAGTAATTTTCTTAGCATGCATTTCTCCGACAGTACCACCCAAAGATGATGAATCCTGACTGAATACATATACAGGGTTACCGTTAATCAGTCCGTATCCGGTTATAACTCCGTCATTAGGTATTTCCTTCCCGTCAAGATTAAAGTCTGTACTTCGCTTGGTTATGAATGCACCGACTTCAACAAAACTGTTGTCATCAAGCAATGAAGCAATTCGTTCTCTTGCTGATAGTTGTGCGGTAATAGACATTTTCAGCCCTCCAATTTTTCAAAATGTAGTTTTATACCAAATTTCTGCCAATTATAATTGTATAATATAATAAATCAAAAGGCAAGTTAAAAAAACTGTCCGTTTCGATACAATTAAACATATTGTACCAAAACGGACAGTATAAAATGCATTGATTTATACTTCAATTCCTTCTATATACTTCTTAGCGGGTTTAAGACTGTACTTTTCCCTAACCATTTGATATATTTCATCAAATATTTCGGGATTATCAACAAGAAATTGCTTTGCATTCTCGCGCCCCTGACCAATCTTGTTATCATTATAGGAATACCAGGCACCGCTTTTATTAATAATTCCAATATCAGATGCCAAATCAAGAACGTCTCCTTCTTTGGAGATACCTTTGCCAAACATTATATCAAACTCTGCTTCCTTAAAAGGCGGAGCAATTTTATTCTTAACTACCTTAATCCTAGTACGGTTGCCGATAACCTCGCCGCCTTGCTTTAAGGATTCAATTCTACGTACATCAAGACGTATCGAAGCATAAAATTTAAGAGCTCTGCCGCCGGTGGTTGTCTCGGGATTACCGAACATCACACCAATCTTCTCACGAAGCTGATTGATAAAAACAACTATACATTGAGTTTTTCCGACAACAGCTGTCAGCTTTCTAAGTGCCTGTGACATCAGTCTTGCCTGAAGTCCCATATGGGAATCGCCCATATCACCGTCAATTTCAGCTTTTGGAACCAAGGCAGCAACCGAGTCAACAATAACAATATCAACCGCCCCTGAGCGAACCATGGTCTCAGTTATCTCTAAAGCCTGCTCTCCGTTATCTGGTTGTGATATATACAGATTATCAATATCAACCCCGATATTCTTGGCATATACCGGATCCAAAGCATGCTCGGCATCGATAAAGCCTGCTATGCCGCCGATTTTCTGAACCTCGGCTATCATATGTAAGGCAACTGTTGTCTTACCCGAAGATTCAGGTCCATAGATTTCTATAATTCTCCCCTTTGGAACTCCACCTAAGCCAAGGGCTATATCAAGACTTATTGAACCGGTAGGTACTGTCTCAATATTCATATTGGATTGGGTTTCTCCAAGCTTCATAACAGAGCCTTTACCATATTGCTTTTCAATTTGGGCTAATGCTGATTCAAGAGCCCTGATCTTATCATCCTTCGCCATATCAATAACCAACCTTCCCTGATGCACTTAAGCATCCAGATAATAAATAATAACACATATCTGCATTCCTATTCATATACCGTTAATTCGAACTAATGTTCTAATAAATATAATAGCCTATTACTTTATCAATGTCAACTCTTTTTTGGGTATAATTTGTAGGAACTGCATTGAAACACTGAGAATATACAGAATATAAAGATAATCCTATTATAACAATTCCAGGTATCAATGTAAATAACTGCCACAAATTAATATTAACTAAAAATATTATGTTTTATTATCTATTTATAACAATTAAACTGTTTTGTTATATGTATTATTTAATCATATATCTTATTCGGTTGGCAAATTTTCGGATTATATCCTCCTTTTATTAATGCATCCACAATCTGCTGTTTATGCTCATGCCCGAAGGTTTCCATAGTTATTTTAAGTTCAACGGCACTGTTTCTGTTGATACTTACGAATTGGTTATGATCTAAGCGGATAACATTGCCTTGTTCTTTAGCGATAATAGACGCCACACTCAAGAGCTCTCCCGGACGGTCAGGCAACTGAACTGAGACTGTAAATACACGGCCTCTTTGGATAAGTCCATGCTGAACAACAGAGGATACCGTGATTATATCCATATTACCACCGCTTAGTATGCAGGCGATTTTCTTATTTTTATACTTCAGGTGTTTAAGTGCCGCTACGGTAAGAAGACCTGAGTTTTCCACTACCATTTTATGATTTTCAACCATATCAAGAAAATTTACTATAAGCTCACAATCATCCACAGTAACGATATCATCCACATATTTTTGAATATATGGAAATACAACATCGCCAGGTGTTTTTACCGCAGTACCGTCAGCAATGGTATCAATATTATCCAGTGTGACTACATGACCGGCCTTTAAAGAAGCCTTCATACATGCGGCATTGGCCGGCTCTACTCCGATAACCTTGATGTTTGGATTAAGCTGTTTGGCAAGTGCCGCTACTCCTGCAAGAAGACCGCCCCCTCCGACAGGTGCTAATATTATATCAATCGTAGGAAGATCCTTGAATATTTCCATTGCAATTGTGCCCTGGCCTGTGGCAACATCCACATCATTAAAGGGATGTATAAATGTATAGCCGTTTTCCTCAGCCAGCTTATATGCATACTTACAGGCCTCATCATAAACATCACCATGGAGTATTACTTCAGCCCCATAGTTTTTGGTCCGGTTAACCTTTATCAAAGGAGTCGTATTCGGCATAACAATAACAGCTTTGGCATTATATAATTTTGCTGCATAAGCTACCCCTTGAGCATGATTGCCCGCTGAAGCGGTTATGAGTCCTTTACTGCGTTCATTTTTTGAAAGAGTGCTTATTTTATAATAAGCTCCTCTTACCTTATATGCACCTGTATATTGCATGTTCTCAGGCTTAAGATATACCTTGTTTTTTGATATTTCACTAAAATACTCACTATAAATGAGTTTAGTGCGCAGTGTTACCTTCTTTACAACTTCTGTGGCTTCTTCGAACTTATCTAAGTTCATATTATCGTCTCCTATTCGTTTTTCTTAAATAATGCATTAACAAAATCTGATGCATTGAATTTTTGTAAATCTTCTATTTGTTCACCAATACCTATATACTTTACCGGTATGCCTAACTCAGCCTGTATAGCGATAGCAATTCCGCCTTTAGCTGTTCCGTCAAGCTTTGTGAGAACTATTCCGGTTAAGTTTGCCACCTCATTAAATTCCTTAGCCTGTGCCAAGGCATTTTGTCCTGTAGTACTGTCAAGAACCACAAGCGTTTCCTGGTGACCCTCAGGGTATTCTCTCTCAATAATACGGTTTATTTTTCTAAGCTCCTCCATGAGATTCTTCTTATTATGGAGTCTTCCGGCCGTATCGCAGATAAGTATATCTGCTTTTCTTGCCTTAAAGGCTGTGACTGCATCATATATGACAGAAGCAGGATCAGAGCCTTCTTTTCCCGATATGATATCAACATTAGCACGATGAGCCCACTCTGTCAACTGTTCTATTGCAGCAGCTCTGAAGGTGTCTGCCGCTGCTACAATAACCTTCTTGCCCAGTTCTTTAAACTGTCCCGCAAGCTTACCAACTGTTGTGGTTTTTCCTACACCGTTTACACCAATAACAAGTATAATTGATTTCTTGTTTTCAAAATCATATGAAACCTCGTCAACTGTCATCTGTTCGTGTATGATGTTTATCAAAAGATCTCTGCATTCTTCCGGTTCCTTTATTTTGTTTTCCTTAACCTTTTGTCTAAGATTATCAAGGATTGAATCGGTGGCTTTTATACCAATATCCGCCATAATAAGAGTCTCTTCCAGTTCCTCATAAAAATCCTCATCTATACCTGAAAATCCGCCAAATATTGCGTCAAATCCCTGTGAAAGACTGTTTCGCGTCTTTGAAAGACCATTAACAAGTCTCGTAAAAAAACCTGTTTTATTTTCTCCCATTTATACCTCCATAATAAATAGTTCTATTTGTCGAGTTCATTTTCTATTAAGCTCACTGAAACTAATGTGGACACACCCTTCTCCTGCATTGTTATTCCATACAGAATATCTGCCGCGGCCATAGTATTTCGTCTGTGTGTAATCATAATAAACTGAGTGTCCTTAGCCAGTTTTTTGAGATATTTTGCAAAGCGCTTTACATTAGAGTCGTCAAGTGCCGCTTCTATCTCGTCAAGCAGACAAAACGGTGATGGCTTAAGATTTAATATGGCAAATAACAGGCTTATTGCCGTTAATGCCTTCTCACCGCCTGACAGCTGCATAATATTCTGAAGCTTCTTTCCGGGAGGCTGTGCATTTATTCGGATACCGGCTTCAAGTACATCATCATTATCTGTAAGCTCAAGATCTGCCTTCCCTCCGCCGAATAACTCTTTGAATACTAAATCAAACTGCTTATTTATAGCTTCAAATTGCTTTTCAAACTGAAGCTTCATCTCAGTATCCAGCTCTTTTATAATACTAATCAGCGTTTCTTCTGATTTTATCAGGTCTTCCCGCTGTGTTATGAGGAAATTATACCGTTCGGACAGATTTTTAAAATCTTCGATAGCATTAACATTTATATCTCCAAGTTCCTTTATCTTAGTTCGGACTTCCTGTATGGCTTTTTTACTGCCGTTTACGGTTATTCCCTTATCTCCCATATATTCCACAGCTGTAGAATAAGTGAGTTCGTATTCCTCCCACATATAATTCATCTGCTGATCGATCTGCTCTATGATCTTTTCTTTCTGTGTGGTAAGTCTTATACATTCTTTATCAAGATCATGAATACGGTTGGATAATTCATCCCTCTTATCAAAGAAGTTTTTATGAATTTTGGTATTATGCTCCCGTTCTTTTATTTGATTTTTGATTTTCTCATCAAGCTTTACCAGAGCTTCTTTGGTTTCTTCTATCGCTTTTTTAGCACGGCTGATACTGTCCTTCTTCTCTTGAATTATGTCAAAAGCCTTCTGCATATCGGCTTTTATAGAAGTTTCATCTTCGTAGAGCTTATCGATTTCCCTTTTTATACGTCTGATATTTTCCATAATAAAATGATTGCTTTGTTCAAGGGATGATAATTCCATTTTCAAAGCTGAAGCTTTTTCCTGGGCGGACTTTTCAGCTTCCTTTTCTTTAGAAAGATGAAGGTTAAGACCTTCAATTTTCTGCTCCAGCTCTCTTGTCTTAATCTGATTATCAGACAGGGATTTTCCAAGCTCTTTAAGATTATTATTAAGTTCAACAGCCTGCAGCTTTATCTCTTCCAGTTCTTTAACATAATCCGAGTATAAGGACTGTGCTTCAGTCTTCTTAGCCACCGCCTGTTCAAAATTAATTTTAGCTGTGTTTTGCAGAAGATACTTCTCCTGAAGAAGCCTTTTTATTTCATCAAGGCGGGATATATCAGCAGCTTTTTTGCGGTTTTCCTTCTCAAGCTTTGATGTAAGCTCTTTAATCCGGTTCTGAAGCTTGTTAATCTGCACTTCCAACGCCTCAATCTCTCTTCGTCTGCCAAGCAGATTACTAACGTTTTTATAAGCACCTCCCGAAATTGACCCTCCGGGTGTAAGGTACTCTCCTTCCTTGGTTACAATGCGAAGAGAATAGTTATATTTTCGGGCTATATCAGCTGCATTATCAATATTATCCACAACAATTATTCTTCCAAGCAGATATTCAATTAATGCATTATATTTGCTTTCTGTTTCTATAAGGGTGCTTGCTATCCCTATTACACCCTTTTCTTTTAATACTTCATGACTGTGCAGAGTTCTTCCTGAAGTAATATTGGTAAGAGGCAGGAATGTGGCTCTTCCGTATTTGTTTTTTTTAAGAAATGCAATTAAATCCTTGGCTGTAGTCTCATCCTCCGTGATTATGTTTTGGATAGCCTGTCCTAATGCTGTCTCAATGGCAGTTTCGTATTCTTTTACAGTTTTAATAATATCGGCAACGACACCGACAATACCGGGATATACAGCCTTTTGCTCCATCACCTTTTTTATGCTGTTACCGTATCCTTCATATCTTTCTGTTAGATTAATCAAGGATTCAAGTTTTGATTTTTCTATATGATATTTTGTCTGCGAATCATCTAATTGATAAGATATATTATCAATACCTGACTGTGTATCCTGTATTGATTTTTCTATTTCGCTGCATTCATTAGTATATGTAAGAATTTCGTTTGAAATATTGTCTAATTGGTTTCTGCATCTGTTTATTTCTTCATCATAAAGTTCTTCTTCGCTTTTAATCTTAAGAATCCTTTGATTAAGCTGCGATTTTCTGACTTCATTTTGCTCCAGCATAGTTTCGTATCTCTGAATATTGGTTTTTATGCCGGAATTTTGGTTCATATATTCGAATATGGCATTGCTGCATTCTTCAATCTCTTTAGTGTATCCGGATATATTTTCATTGATTTTATCCAACTGAACTAATACTTCGCTAAGATTATCGTCTACTTGAGAGATTTTTACATCGATTTCTTCCTTTTCACTTATGTAATCCTGTTCTTCTGTTTTCTTTATAAGAATTTCCTGCTCGTTAGAATGAATTCTGTCCTGATAGTATTCATCATTTTGCAGAAGAGAATTGATCTGCTCATTAAGTACCTTTATCTCACCCTCGGATTTTTCAATGTTCAGAAGTAGGTCGTTATATGCAGTCTTATCGGCTTCAATAGCAGCATCAAATTCCTCAAGCTGCTGTTCCAGCCTTTTGTATTCATTCTTAATGTTGTCATATTCACTCTGAGTAGCTTTCATATCCTCTGTCGTGATATCAAGCTTTCTGTCAATATCAGCCATGGTTTTATGTATCTTGTCATATTCCTTCAGGAACACAGATACCTCAAGGTTCTTTAGCTCTTCCTTATATTTTAAATATATCTTTGCAACATCGGATTGCTTTTCTAATGGTACTAATTGCCTTTCTATTTCCGATATGATATCTGAAACTCTTGACAGGTTTAATCTTTCTTCCTCCAAATTTTTCTCAGCAATATGTTTTCTGCGTTTATACTTTACAATTCCGGCAGCTTCGTCAAACAGCTCCCTTCTGTCCTCAGGCTTTCCGCTTAGGATTTTATCTATCTGTCCTTGTCCGATAATAGAATAACCTTCCTTACCGATACCGGTATCCATGAATAATTCTTGGATATCTTTCAGACGACAAGGAGAACCGTTAATAATGTATTCGCTTTCACCTGAACGGTATACCCGTCTTGTTACGGTTACTTCCTCAAACTCAATAGGAAGCTTATGGTCAGAATTATCCAGAGTCAGTGTAACATATGCATACCCAAGAGGCTTTCTCATCTCCGTACCGGAGAAAATAACATCCTCCATCTTCGAGCCTCTTAACTGTTTTGCACTTTGCTCACCAAGAACCCAACGAACAGCGTCGGCAATATTACTTTTTCCGCTGCCGTTAGGTCCAACAATTGCCGTAATGCCGGTATCAAATTCAAGAAGCATTTTATTAGCAAAGGATTTAAACCCATGTACTTCAATACTTTTTAGATACATATGTGTCTCCCATCCGTATATTTACCCTGTTTTACTTATTTAAACGCAGTATTTTTATCGCCTGCATGGCTGCTTTCTGTTCAGCAGCCTTTTTTGTCCTTCCTACACCTGTACTTATCTGCTCATTACCTATGAACAAGGCCATAGTAAAGGATTTGTTATGGTCAGGACCTTCTTCCGATATAAGTTTGTAGCGTATTTTTTGCTTATTATCATGATTTTGTATAATTTCCTGTAAGATAGTCTTGCTATCGAAAAAGAGTTCTCTTTGTTCTGCATTCTTAAGAATTTTCTCTCTGATAAACTCTTTTGCGTTAGCAAAACCACCGTCAAGATATATAGCGCCTATTATAGCCTCCAACGCATCGGACAGAATTGACCCTCGATTTCTTCCTCCGGATAAATCCTCTCCTCTTCCTAAAAGCAGGAACTCTCCTATGTTCAGATCTCTGGCACATGATGAAAGGGTTTGCTCGCAAACAATACTTGCTCTAAGCTTTGTCAAATCTCCTTCTGACAAATCCTCATGTGCATGATATACATAATCACTGGTTACAAGTTCTAATACGGCATCTCCCAGAAATTCAAGCCGTTCGTTACTCTCTTCCTTTCTCATCTTTACTTCATTGGTATATGAACTATGCGACAAAGCTTGAAGCAGCAGCTTTTCGTTTTTAAAATCATATCCCATTCTTTCTTTCAGTTTTGAAAGGGAGGTATCAGATAATTTTTCTGTTCTCATTATAAAACCTCCAATAATATAGTATTTCATATTGCAGTGAAAGAATATGTCCTTCACTGCAATATTGAATTAAAGCCCATTAAATAAGGAGAACCTTATTCACAGGGCTTTTACCTGGTGCTATAATTATAAAAATAATTAATTTAGTTTATTGCATTTTTTATTTGCTCAACGGCATCCCCAACTGTTAAGATGTTTTCTGCATCTTCATTTGCAATTTCGATATCAAATTCTTCTTCAATACCCATAATAATTTGAAATAAATCCAGTGAATCGGCACCAAGATCATCTACAAATGTTGTCTCCATCGTTATTTCATCAGCATCAACATTCAGTACCTCACTGATTATTTTTTGCAGTTTTTCAAATTCCATAATCATTCACCCTTCTTTTATTATTTTATTCAGTTTCTTTTAAATTTTCCTCTATTTTTTCTTTGATTTTCTGCTCAGTAAAGGTAACACATTGGATAATTGAATTTCTTATCTCATTGCTGTTAGAGCTTCCGTGAGTCTTAACAACCAAACCCTTAAGCCCCAACATAGGTGCTCCGCCATACTGAGAGTAATCAAAGGCTTTTAATGTTTTCTTTAAAGCAGGCTTTGCAAGAAGTGCACCAATCTTACTCTTTGTTGTACTCATAAGCCCTTCTTTTATCTTCTTTATGAGAGCCGTTCCAAGTCCCTCATAGAGCTTTAGAATGACATTCCCTACAAATGCTTCGCATACAATAACATCAGCATAGCCGTATGGAATATCTCTGGCTTCAATGCTGCCAATGAAATTTATACCGGGCAAAGCTTTAAGCAGAGGAAATGTCTCCTTAACCAATGAATTGCCCTTCTCTTCTTCTGCTCCAATATTTACAATAGCTACTCTTGGATTCTTAATGCCTATAACATTCTCCATATATATAGAACCCATCTGTGCAAATTGAACCAGATGAGAGGGTCTTGCATCCACATTGGCACCGCAATCAATTAATAAGGAAACACCTTTGATCGTAGGTATTATAGGTGCCAAAGGAGGTCGTTCCACTCCTTTGATTCGCCCGATAATAAGCTGACCGCCTGCCAATACCGCCCCCGTACTGCCGGCTGAGACAAAAGCATCTGCCTCTCCCGATTTTACCAGATTAAGAGCAACTACTATAGATGAATTCTTCTTCCGTCGAATAGCTAATACCGGTGATTCGTTATTTGAAATATTCTCATCTGCATTAACAATAATTATACGCTCTTTGTCATATTCATATACACTAAGCTCGTTTAATATGACATCCTTCTTACCTACAAGTATTACTTTAATATCGTTTCTATCCTGTACTGCCAATACAGTACCTTTTACTGTTTCTTTTGGAGCATTGTCTCCTCCCATTGCATCAACTGCAACTGTTATTGCTTTTTGCATATCTACTCCAATCTACATCAACCTTAAATTTGACATCGGTATATAAAAAAAGTTAAATTATGTATCTCTTGGCTAATCTATAAACTAATATACTCGAAATCAAATGAAAAATCAACCTGTAATTTTATAATTCAGAGCCTGCTTTACACCGGGAAAACAAATCAGTAAATTTGGTACTGATTGAGAACAAAAATACTAAAATGAGCTGTTTCGATTCAATATGAAACAGCTCACTCAAATATTTATTGTTTAATATAAAAGAAGGATTTCAAACTGACAAATCCGAGCTTATTCGCATGAAGCATCTGCTCGGTGCTTCCGACGAATAATACGCCGTTCTTCATTAACGCCTGTCTAAAGCCGTTATAGATACGGGTTTTAGCTTCGTCAGTGAAGTATATAAGTACATTGCGGCATACAATCAGACTGCAGTCCGCAGGATAAGGATCCTTTAACAGATCATGCTGCTTTAACTCCACACAAGCTTTAATATCATCAGATATCTTATATGTTTTATCATCCAACTGAACGAAATACTTGTTAATATACTCTAATGGAAGCCCTTTAAGACTTTTTTGATGATAAATACCAATCCTTGCTTTCTCGAGTACCAGTTTATCAATATCCGTAGCCAACACTTTTATATCAGAAAGCGGCATAAACTTTGATAAAAGCATTACAAGCGAGTAAGGTTCATCCCCGGTCGAGCAGGCGGCACTCCAGATTTTCAGTTTATTCCCAAAGATGTCTAAGAGAAAAGGTATAATCTCAGATTCTAAAACCTTCCACTGTTCAGGATTTCGATAAAACTCTGACACATTAATTGTAATATGATTTATAAATTCATTGTAAAATTCTATTTTTGTCCTAAGAATTTCAACATAATTCGTGTATGAGGAAATACCATGTTTTGTTATTAACGAATCGATACGGCGCTTCATTTGCCGTTCTTTATATGAATTTAAATCTATATTAGTTAATTCTAAAATAGATTCTTTAAATGTTTCGTAACTTCCCAGCACACCGGTATCTCCTTTGTGTATAAATATTATTCTGTTTCGGGTTCATCATCAGCCTTTTCATCTTCTTTATCTTCATCTTCTTCCTTAGCAGCTGATTCTTCCGTTTCATCATTTTCGGCTGCTGCTTCTTCCATCTTTACTTCTCCCTCGATAGGTGTATCTTCTGATTCCTTAACCTCGTCCTTGGCAGATGTATCTTCGGCTTTCTTATCTTCTTCCTTGACAGCTGCTTCTTCAGCATCCTTGTTTTCAGATTTTACAACTGCTTCTTCTGCTTCCTTAGCTTCTTCTTTAGCAGGCTCTTCAGTTTCCTTAGTATCTTTTTCAGCCTCAGGTTCTGATTTTTCCTCAGGCAATTCCATTGCTTTAATGCTCAGGCTGATTTTTCTGTCTTCTTTATTGAACTCGACAACCTTTGAGGTTATTTCCTGACCAATTGTAAGAACACTGGAGGGCTTATCAACATGTTCCTTCGATATCTGGGATACATGAAGCAAAGCGTCAATACCGGGTTCCAGCTCAATAAATGCACCAAAATCAGTCATACGGGCAACCTTACCAACAACTACAGTTCCGTTAGCATACTTTTCTTCAGCCTGCAGCCATGGGTTTTGATCTTCGAATTTTAAGCTAAGGGCTATTTTTTCTCCCTGAATATCCTTAATAAAGGTCTTGACAGTATCACCAACCTTGAACATCTTCCTTGGATTGTCCACACGTCCCCAAGACATTTCAGAGATGTGAAGCAATCCGTCTGCTCCGCCAAGATCAATAAATACACCAAAGTCCGTAATATTCTTTACAGTACCTTCTACTGTCATACCAACCTCTATTCTCTCAAACAATTCCTTCTTCTGTGCTTCTTTTTCAGCAACGATTAATTTTCTGCGGTCACCTATTACTCTTCTCTTTTTAGGATTGAATTCTGTTATTACAAAGCTGATCTCCTGTCCGTCATATTTTGATAAATCCTTTTCATAAGTATCTGAGATAAGACTTGCCGGTATAAATACTCTTGCTTCGTCAATAATAACACTTAAGCCTCCGTTTAATACAGCGGCAACTTTAGCAGTAAGAACCTCTTGATTGTTATATGCTTCCTCCAGTCTCTTATTACCCCTTTCTGCAGCCAAACGCTTGTAGGTCAAAAGAACCTGACCTTCGCCGTCATTGACTTTAAGAATCTTTGCCTGCATCTTATCACCGGGTTTAACAACAGTTGTCAAATCCAGATTTGGGGTATTGGTATATTCATTTCTTGTGATTATACCTTCCGACTTGTAGCCTATATTTAAGATGATTTCATCTTCTTTCACACCCAAGACAATTCCTTCAACAACGTCGCCGTTGCTGATTTTCACAACATTTTCCTCCTCCAATAATTGTTCAAAGCTTTTTTCTGTCATAACAGTAAGAACCTCCTTGATAATATTATGTGGGGTCGATGCCCCTGCTGTAATACCTACATTCCAAGAAGATTTGAATATGCTCAAATCCAAGTCATCTGGTTCCTGTATATAGTAAGTATTCTCACATTCATTTTTACAAATTTCATAAAGCTTCCTCGTGTTGGAGCTTTTTTTACTTCCGATTACAATCATGGCATCCGATTGCTTGGCAAGTTCATAGGCTTCAGATTGCCGTGACTGTGTTGCATTACATATGGTATTTAAAACAAATATATCATAACCCTTTTTTGATATTATTTCAACTAATTCTTGAAATCTGTTGTAGTTAAATGTCGTCTGAGCCACAATGCAAAGCTTTGTATCTAAAGGCAAATCAAACTGATTTGCTTCCTCTATATTCTCAATAACTGAAAAATTGTCATTATTACACCATCCGGTAATACCAACAACCTCAGGGTGTTTACGGTCTCCGATAATTATGATATGATGATCATTATATCTACTGACAGTATTGTGTATCTTCTTAACAAACGGACAGGTTGCATCTACAATTTTGTGTCCGTACGAAGTAAGTTCATCTATTGTTTTTTTTGATACACCATGAGATCGTATGACTATTGTTCCCTTTGGCATTCCGTTTAATTCTTCAGGAGATTCTATTACTCTTACACCTTTTTTATTAAAATCCTCCACAACCATCTCATTGTGAATAATCGAACCATAAGTATAGATAACGCCGCCGTTATTAATCTCTTCATTAACAACATTCACTGCACGCTGTACGCCAAAGCAAAATCCGGCACTTGCAGCAACCTTAATATTCAAAATTTCATCTCCTTTAATGGTGTCAGGCACTGTTACAAATTTGTTACATGAGTTAATATTTTTGTAATGGTGTCAGGCACCATTACAAAATGTCAGGCACATGTTTGATTATGGTTTCATTAACTTCTTCTATAGTCATATCGGAGGAATCGATTAAGATGGCATCCTCAGCTTGCCGTAAAGGTGCAAAATCTCTGTTCATATCACGCTTATCACGCTCTATGATATCCTTTTCTATTTCACTTATGTCAGCAGCGATTCCTCTTTCCTTAAGCTCAAGATACCTTCTTCTTGCTCTTTCGCTGCTGCCGGCGGTCAGGTATATCTTCAGATCAGCATTCGGAAGTACATAGGTGCCGA
The DNA here is from genome assembly GCA_012837605.1 of Clostridiales bacterium. GTDB lineage: Bacteria > Bacillota > Clostridia > Lachnospirales > Lachnospiraceae > Mobilitalea. Next base: position 13,654 of record DUQV01000123.1, read on the forward strand.
TATCTCTTCCGTCCATAACAACATTTGCTTTCTTGGCAAGATTTCTTTGAA
>DUQV01000124.1 GCA_012837605.1 Clostridiales bacterium
TTGGACTAAGAAAAGGACAAAATGTTCAAGGGGGTTAATGCCCGTACTTGAATGTCCCATTTGTTCATGCTTAACATATGAATGTGTGGATTAAAAAAGTCCGCCCGATAGGGCGATAAGTTCATTATTCAAGCTCAAAATGGAAACAACTATGCAAAAGAAAGAATTGTTTTAATGTACTTGCGTATTGTTATAAAGATAGCTCTATATCATCACCAGAGATTCAATATCTCTATATCAGAAGCTGTACAGGATGGTTGCGTTGGTTTAATAATTGCTGTCGAAAAATTTGAAATCGGAAAACAGGATAACTTTTCACAATATGCTCCATGGTGGATTCGCCAATACTTGATGCGAGAAGCAGAACCTTCAGGTGCTATTTTTAGATATCCAGTACATTATAAAGATAAGATGTTTTTAACATATGATATAATTTCAAACCACAACTGTAATAAATGTGTAGATGAAAAAAATTGTTCGTTACTTATTGAAGAAGTTTCCCAAAAATTAGAGTGTGATTATAGTGAAGCAGTTACTTGGATAGAAAGTTTATTACCAGCACAAAGTTGTGAGGAAATGCTAGAAACTGATGAGAATGCATTTAATGATAATAACCTATTTGAAGAAAAATTAGATAAATTTTTAGATTATCAATCACTGAAAACGAATATAGATATAATATTATCTACACTTAAAGAGCGAGAGCGGAAGGTTATTGAATTGCGCTTTGGAATGGGGGATTGCTCGGAACCGAAGACATTAGAAGAGATTGGAAATATATTTGGCTTGACGAGAGAAAGAATTAGACAAATTGAATCAAAAGCAATAAAAAAACTAAGACATCCATCAAGGAGTAAATCTATAAAGGATTATTGGTGAGATATTCTAGATGAAGTAATAAATACTACTGGAATTAAGTATTTTAATACAGTTAATTCCCCCGAATTCGGGGGAATTAAAAAGGGAGAAAATTAGTATGGCGAAAATTTATGTTGATAATACAGAGATAACTATTGTTGAAATCGAAGAGAAGGACTATATCTCTTTGACGGATATGGTAAGAAATATTGATAATGGGCCAGCTTTAATAGAGAAATGGTTAAGAAATAAGAATACTATAGAATTTGTTGGTATTTGGGAAGGAATGTATAACCGAGATTTTAATGTTGATGAATACCAGAAAATAATGGGTGAAGCTGGCTTGAACAGATTTGTTATGTCAGTAAAGCAATGGACTAATCGAACAAGTTCAAAGGGTATAGTTGCAAAAGCAGGAAGATATGGGGGAACCTATGCTCATAAGGATATAGCGTTTGAATTTGCATCCTGGGTATCTCCACAATTCAAATTATATCTACTGAAAGAATTTCAAAGGCTAAAAGAGGAAGAACAAAAACAGCTGGGCTGGAGTGCCAAAAGAGAACTGGCTAAAATTAATTATCGTATACATACTGATGCCATTAAACAAAATCTTATTCCAAAGGAACTAAAGAAATATCAAATATCAATTGTATATGCTAATGAAGCAGATGTATTAAACGTAGCGCTATTTGGTAAAACAGCAAAGCAATGGAGAGAAGATAATCCGGATAAAAAAGGGAATATTAGAGATTATGCATCTATTAATGAACTTATCTGTCTGTCCAACATGGAGAATATCAATGCTGTATTAATTAATGATGGAGTTAGTCAAAGTGAACGGTTGGTAAAATTAAATAAAATTGCCATCCAGCAAATGATGTTATTGGAAGAACAAACTCCCGGGAAGTTAATTAAGTGATCGCAATACTTTGAAGTTAGAATAATAGGAAAGCAGTATTTTCATATTTTAAATTTGGTTATCATTTTAGTTATTTCTAATTCCCCCGAATTCGGGGGAATTAGAAATATTAATATAAAATAATTTAAAAGTAACATCATTCCAAGAGCTAAACAGGAGCTTTTTATATCTTTATCTTCTTAAAAAAGTTCCTCTCAGGATGGCAGGGGATATTAAAGTTATAGCCCATCCTATTCATTTCATACAGCTTAATAAGCATTAAATTTGTATCAGAATTTAAGACACTAGCAATCTGAGATGGATCATAACCATCCCTTGCAAGTTCTAAAACTTCATCATTATCCAACAGCAGATGAGCAGCAAAAGCATTAGCAACATATTCGGGAATATCAGAAATAGTGTGTAAATTAATTTTGCTTTAGAAATTCAACGTTGATATTTCTATATTAATAATATTGCCATTAACGTGGTAAATTATACATTAAAAATAACATTCGTTCGGGAAA
>DUQV01000125.1 GCA_012837605.1 Clostridiales bacterium
AAGCTGGGGGAGCTGCTTACACAAGCTGTCGATATTGAAGCTCTTTTGAATGACTTTAATAAGGATTTATCCCAGTATTTATCCTCTATGGATAATTATGAGGAAGAATTTGATGAAGTAACTAAGAGACTGGACTTAGTTAATCATATGAAGCAGAAATACGGAAATCAAATCGAACAGATACATAGATATTTAACCGAATGTGAGGAGAAGCTGTTAAGGTATAAGGATTATGATGCATATATTGATCGGCTTCGTAAATCTTTAGAAGCAGAAAGGTTGAGATTGGAGGAGCTATCATGCAGATTGTCCGATATAAGAAAACAAAAAGCAAAAGAATTGACTTCTAAAATCAGAGCCGCCTTAATGGCTTTGAACTTCTTGGATGTCAAATTTGAAATGATTTTCAGCAGAAGTAATACTTATACTGCGAATGGTTATGACGATGCTGAATTCATTATATCCACGAATCCCGGTGAAGAGATGAAATCCTTATCCGCCGTAGCATCCGGAGGTGAGCTTTCCAGAATCATGCTGGGTATAAAATCAGTTCTGGCTGAAAATGATGATATTGAAACCTTGATTTTTGACGAAATAGACACAGGAATTAGCGGAAGGACGGCACAGAAGGTTTCCGAGCAACTGTCTGAAATTGCAAAGCACCATCAGATCATATGCATCACTCATCTGGCACAGATAGCCGCCATGGCGGATGAACACTTTATCATTGAAAAGCAGACTGACGGTAAAACTACCAAGACAATTATCAGAGAGCTGGATGATGATGAAGCCATAGACGAATTAGCAAGAATTCTCGGCGGGGCTGTAATTACTGAGAGAGTAATAGAGAATGCAAAAGAAATGAAGGCGCTTGCAAACTCTTCTAAAAATTACGAATTATAAATTCAAAAAAGCGAATATCAAATCAATGGATATACAATACTATGTATATCCTTTTTTATTGAAAAAATATCTCCATAATTTACTGTTTAATAAAAATGGTATTCGTTAAATACATGCAGAAATGAGGTTAAGTATGAGAAAAAAGAAAATATACAGAAGGATATTAATATCCTTCTTTTTACTTAATTTAGCGGCTATAATTTACTTAATCATTCATCATATTGAGAAAAACATACCCAACGAAATAAAAATCGTTGTTGACAGAGAAGAAAGCTTTAATTTTAATATGCCGTTGATTGCTAATATAGAAACTGAGGATATAGGCGTAATCAGCATCAATGATACAAGGGTGCCGTCCAACCAAATAGATATCGATCTTAATGAGCCATTTACGATTTCATCATCACAGATAGGTGAGTATATTATTAAATTAAAGCTCTTTGGATTGTTTAAATATAAGAGCATATCGCTTGATGTAATTGATCAGGTTGAACTTATACCATGTGGTATCCCAATAGGTATATCGGTTGAGACGGACGGTATATTGGTACTTGGCAACAATGAAATAACAGGTGCTGACGGTTTAAATTATGAACCTTCATATAATAAATTAAAATCAGGAGACTACATTCTTTCTGTTAATAACAAGAAGGTAATGCAGAAGGAACAGCTTATCGAGGAGATACAGAAATCTGAAGGTAATGAAATCAGGCTTACGCTTCGCCGCAACGGTGAGATAATAAGTACAAGAATAACTCCTGTTAAGACTGCAAGCGGAAAATATCAGATTGGGACATGGATAAGAGACGACACACAGGGTATCGGAACCTTGACATTTATATCTACAGACGGACATTTTGGGGCATTAGGGCATGGTATTACCGATATTGACACAGGACGCCTTATGGAAATAGGTAACGGCACAATATATGATGCACAAATATTATCTATAGTTAAGGGTAAAGAGGGTGAACCCGGTGAAATAATAGGCATGATCAGACATAATGACAGAAACAGAATCGGAAGCATTACCGATAATACTCCTCAAGGTATTTTTGGTGATATTAATCGAAGGTATAGGCTTAAAGATGAATTTAAGCCTATTAAAATAGGTCTAAAACAGGAGATAAAGCCGGGAAAAGCTTATATTCGCTGTATGGTAGACGGTTCTATAAACGATTATGAAATTAATATTCTAAAGATTGATATGAGCAATACTAATCACAGCAAAGGTTTAGTTATTAAGATTACGGATGAACGCTTATTAAATATAACGGGTGGCATAGTTCAGGGAATGAGTGGAAGCCCAATTATACAAAATAATAAGATAATCGGTGCTGTAACGCATGTATTTATACAGGATTCAACTAAAGGCTATGGTATATTTATTGAAAATATGGTAAATAAATTAGAATAATGAGAAATGTCGAATGATGCGACAAGAAAAGGTTGAAACTTTTCGAACAGGCAGATATAATTATGTCATGGTAATTATTTACAGTAATTACTGTATATCCCCTTTTGAGTCATATCAGGTTTTGTAGAAAAATAGACTTATTTAAACCAATATGGACTTTTTAAGCTAATAATGTTAGATACTAATAAAAAATGACGCAAAACATTAGACATAATTTGGTAGTATTGCTATCTCAAAATTATTGACTCAAAATTACTCAAAGGATATAATTATGCTAATTAACATCATGAAAATGTAAAATTGATCTAAGATTATCCTGTAAACGTAAAATGAGAGGGGATAGGAAAAACAATCGGGGAAAATAAATAATTAATGGAGGTAGGAAAAAGTATGAGTAAGATTAATGTAGCAATTGTCGATGATAATGAAAGAATGGTGAATCTTCTTGAGGATATTTTGAAAGAAGATTCGGACATTGAAGTAGTAGGAAAATCAGAAAACGGTTTGGATGCAATTGACATGATCAAGGAGACTAAACCTGATGTAGTACTCTTGGATTTGATTATGCCGAAGCTGGACGGACTCGGTGTGATGGAAAAGATTAAAAGGGATTCCGAGTTTAAAAAGAACCCTTCCTTTATAGTCATCACTGCAATAGGACAAGAAGGGGTTACTGAGAGTGCATTTGAGTTGGGTGCAAATTATTATATTATGAAGCCGTTCGACAGTAATGTGGTACTATCAAGAATAAAGCAGCTAAAGGGTGATTATCATAACAGATTGACAACTAACCATAGGGTAAGTGCCTATGAGAATAAGAGTACTTATATGGAAAGAAATCTGGAAACCGATGTTACGAGTATTATACATGAGATCGGAGTTCCTGCACATATTAAAGGATATCAGTACTTAAGAGACGCAATAATGATGTCGGTCAATGATATAGAGATGTTAAATTCCATAACAAAGCTGCTTTATCCTTCTATTGCCAAGAGGCACAAGACCACACCAAGCAGGGTTGAGAGGGCAATCCGCCATGCTATAGAGGTGGCTTGGAGCAGAGGAAAGATGGATACAATAGATGAACTCTTTGGCTATACTGTAAGCAATGGCAAAGGCAAACCCACCAATTCAGAATTTGTTGCATTAATTGCAGACAAGATAAGACTGGAGTACAAATTCAGAACATAATATTCTGTTAAGTAGACGGGGTTTGTTTCATTATAGACGCGATGCATCTATATAATGAAACAAACCCCATCTTTTTTTGATTTTGAACAAATAAATAATTAAGAATAAGAATGTAAAGATATAAGGAATAATAATCTTTGTTGATAATATGCTGATGTTTTTTAAAAATATAATAAAAAACAATTTACGAACGTGTTCAAATATGTTATCTTATTCCCGTATGCAAATTTACATAGGAATTATAGGAGGAAAAAATGAACTCATTTGAACTGATAGAAGCGATATTTGTTTTTGCCGGCGGCTTAGGCATGTTCTTATATGGCATGAACATGATGGGGGACGGATTACAAAAATCTGCAGGGAATAAGCTGAAGCGTTTACTCGGATATCTTACAAACAATCGTTTGATGTCTGTTTTAGTCGGAGTGGTGGTCACTGCCATAATACAGAGCTCATCAGCGACCACAGTTATGGTCGTAGGATTTGTAAATGCAGGAATAATGCAGCTTGGACAAGCCGTGGGTGTAATCATGGGTGCAAATATCGGAACAACAGTCACTGCTTGGCTTGTTTCTATGGGTGAATGGAGTAAATTATTTAAGCCTGATTTTTTTGCTCCGGTATTGATAGCATTTGGTGCATTTGTATTACTGGTTTTCAAGGATAAGAAAAAGAGGAATATTGCTGAAATAGTTATTGGCTTAGGACTGCTGTTTATCGGACTGAAGTTTATGTCAGATGTTATTAAGCCTTATGCACAGACTGAAGATTCTGTTTTTAAGCAAGCCTTTGTTGTTCTGGGGCATAATCCGCTATTAGGTATATTAACCGGTACAGTTGTTACTGCAATTATTCAAAGCTCATCTGCATCCGTCGGTATATTGCAGACTTTGGCCATGGCAGGAGTAGTGAACTGGCAGTCTGCTGTTTTCATTACCTTAGGGCAGAATATTGGAACCTGTATAACCGCTCTCCTATCCGGTATAGGTGCCAGTAAGACTGCAAAACGTGCTGCAGCTATACATTTATTTTTTAATGTTATTGGAGCAATTGCAATTGGTACCATAATGTATATTATATTTAGATTTCAACCTACTTTTGCTGTTGCTAATATCAACAGTACACAGATATCTATATTCCATACAGTATTTAATTTAACGAACACGATAATTTTATTTCCATTTGCCAATGGCTTGGTTAAGCTGTCAGGAATATTTATTGATGATTCTAAAGTCGAAATGGATACTGATGAGGTACAAATCACTCTACGCCACTTAGATGAACGTATACTTGAAACACCATCCTTTGCTGTACAAAATGCAATAAAAGAAGTCGTTCATATGGGTGAAATTGCACTTAATAATACACGGGAGGCGGTTGAGGCTTTACTGAACAATAACGAAGAACAGGCAAGGAAGGTCTTTGAGGTAGAAAAAGTAATTGACGCTCATCAAAAGATTATTAATGAATATCTGGTGAAAATAAATAATCTTTCACTAACAGAAAGGAACAAAAAGATTGTTAATAACCTCTTCCATACGGTTTCGAATATTGAAAGAGTAGGTGACCATGCGGATAATCTGGCTGAATTGGCAATAGAAAAGATCAGCAATGGAATTTATCTGTCCGATGAGGCTTATAATGAGCTTAAAGAAATCTGTAGTGTTGCAGTGGATTCATTTGATAATGCAATTAAAGCAAGAGCAACCGAAAACAGAGAATATATATACAAGGTGGAAGAAATGGAAAGTACAGTTGACAATCTCAAGGATGAATTGAGACAAAGACATATTGACAGATTGTCACAGGGTATTTGTTCTTCAGAGAATGGAGTAATATTTATTGATGCTTTGATTAATCTGGAGAGAATATCTGACCATTCTCTTAATATAGCCAACTATGTTAAAAGTGAAATTACAAAGTGAAATCAGCAGATATAAAAATGCACAAAAATTTTTTCATATTGGCGAGAAAATATAACTAATATCATAATCTTCCATAAAAAAATAGTAAACCCTTGATATTTTTAATTATATTGTGTAAAATTATGATTGAGAAAAAATTGACAAGCAAATATTTATAGCATTAGCAAAATATAATGCATAACAAATAAAATTTAGGAGGAATTATTATGGCAGTAAAAGTTGCAATTAATGGTTTTGGACGTATTGGTCGCCTTGCGTTCAGACAGATGTTCGGTGCTGAAGGTTATGAGATTGTAGCACTAAATGATTTAACAGATGCTAAGATGTTAGCACACCTATTAAAATATGATTCCGCTCAGGGTAGATATTCTAAGGCTGATACCGTTGTAGCTAAAGAAAATTCTATTGTTGTTGATGGAAAAGAAATTAGAATTTACAGTGAAGCTGACCCCTCCAAATTGCCTTGGAAGGAGTTAGATGTTGATGTTGTGCTTGAGTGTACCGGTTTCTTTGCTTCCAAAGCAAAATCACAGGCACATATAGATGCCGGTGCTAAGAAGGTAGTTATATCCGCACCTGCAGGAAAGGATCTTCCGACAATTGTATTTGGTGTAAATGAGCAAATATTAAAGGCATCCGATACCATTATTTCAGCTGCGTCCTGCACAACCAATTGCCTTGCTCCTATGGCTTACACTTTAAATAAGCTTGCTCCTATTGACAAGGGTTATATGGTGACTATTCATGCATATACCGGTGACCAGATGACACTGGACGGTCCTCACAGAAAGGGAGATTTAAGACGTGCAAGGGCAGCTGCAATTAATATCGTTCCTAATACTACCGGTGCTGCTAAGGCAATCGGTCTGGTTATTCCTGAATTAGACGGTAAGCTTGACGGTGCTGCTCAGAGAGTTCCTGTAGCTACAGGTTCTTCCACAATCTTAACAGCAGTATGTAATAAGAAGGTAACCGCTGAGGAAGTAAATGCAGCTATGAAAGCAGCTTCTAATCCTTCCTTTGGTTATACAGAGGATGAGATTGTATCTTCAGATATTATCGGAAGCACATACGGTTCAATTTTTGACGCTACACAGACAGCTGTTATGGATCTTGAAGACGGCAAGACATTAGTTAAGGTTGTAGCATGGTATGATAATGAGAATTCATATACCAGCAACATGGTTAGAACAATAAAATATTTCAACGAATTATCATGAGTCTGAATTTTTTGCATAATTGATCCATGATGGGTCCGGTCTTTTTGGACCGGACCTTTTTATCAATTTTCTATAATACAGTGAAAGGAGTATAAGCAATGCTCAATAAAATGACAGTTGATGATATTAATGTTAAAGGTAAACGGGTTCTTGTAAGGTGTGATTTTAATGTACCTTTGCAGGATGGACAAATTACGGATGATATACGTATAGTCGAAGCACTTCCGACAATTAAAAAGCTGATTAATGACGGCGGCAAGATTATACTTTGTTCTCATATGGGTAAACCGAAGGGAACTCCTAAGCCGGAGCTGTCCCTTGCTCCTGTTGCCGAGAGATTATCTGAACTGCTTAAAAAGGAAGTTGTATTTGCCAAGGATGACAATGTTGTTGGTGAGAACGCAAAGGCAGCGATTGCAGCTATGAAGGATGGAGATGTAATTCTTCTTGAGAATACCAGGTATAGAGCTGAAGAAGAAAAGAACATAGATACATTCAGCAAGGAGCTGGCATCATTATGTGATGTTTTTGTAAACGATGCATTTGGTACTGCTCACAGAGCTCATTGCTCTAATGTGGGAGTTACAAAATATGTTGATACCGCTGTTGTAGGATATCTGATGCAGAAAGAAATAGAATTCTTAGGAAATGCGGTAAATAATCCAAAGAGACCTTTTGTAGCTATCTTAGGAGGCTCTAAGGTTTCCAGCAAAATCTCTGTTATTAACAACCTGCTTGATAAAGTGGATACATTGATAATAGGCGGAGGAATGGCATATACCTTTATGAAGGCTCAGGGCGACGAAGTTGGTATGTCCTTATTGGAAGCTGATTATCTGGATTATGCCAATGAAATGGTAGAAAAAGCAAAGGAAAAAGGTGTTAAGCTTTTAATACCCGTTGATACTGTCGTAGCCAAAGAGTTTTCTAATGATGCGGAGTATAAGACAGTTAAGCGTGGTGAAATTGAGCCTGATTGGCAAGGACTTGATATAGGCGAAGAGACATGCAGGTTATTTGCCGATGCAATAAAAGACGCTAAGACTGTAGTATGGAACGGGCCTATGGGAGTGTTCGAAATGCCTAACTTTGCTAAAGGAACTATGGCTATAGCAAAGGCACTTGCTGAGATAGATGCAACCACAATAATTGGTGGCGGAGATTCCGCTGCAGCCGTTAATCAGCTTGGATTTGGCGATAAGATGACACATATTTCTACCGGCGGCGGTGCATCTTTAGAATTCTTAGAGGGTAAGGAGCTTCCCGGTGTTGCAGCAGCTAATGATAAACAGTAAATAAGCAAGAAAGTTGTAGACTTTCAAGCTTGAAAGCTAATAACAGCAATCTTAGTAGCAAGCTTCTCCGAATTAAGTATTGTATTTTGCGGGAAAGCTTGCTACAATTTACTAAGTGTGCTTTTGGTGTTAGCTTAAGTATAGCTTCCGTTGTAAACAATTGATAATAATAATATTTATTGGAGGTTTGTGAGTATGCGTAGAAAGATTATAGCAGGTAATTGGAAGATGAATAAAACACCTGGTGAGGCAGTGAAATTAATTGATGAGTTAAAGCCATTAGTGGCTAATGATGAAGTTGATGTGGTTTTTTGTGTTCCTGCAATCAGCTTAATCCCTGCAGTAGAGGCAGTAAAAGGAACTAATATAAAAATTGGGGCTCAGAATATGCATTTTGAAGAAAGCGGTGCTTATACAGGTGAAATAGCTCCTAAAATGCTGACTGAGGTCGGAGTGGAATATGTTATCATAGGTCACTCAGAAAGAAGAGAATATTTTGCTGAGACTGATGAGACTGTTAATAAAAAGGTATTAAAAGCATTTGAGCATGGACTGACTCCTATAATCTGCTGTGGTGAATCCTTAACACAGAGAGAGCAGGGAATTACAATTGATTTTGTCCGTCAGCAGGTTAAAATTGCTTTCCTTAATGTTACAAAGGAGCAGGCAATGAAATCAGTTATTGCATATGAACCGATATGGGCAATAGGAACAGGTAAGGTGGCAACCCCTGAACAGGCAGAGGAGGTTTGTAAGGCAATCAGGGATTGTATAGGTGAAATATATGATACTGAAACAGCAGAAGCTATCCGTATTCAATATGGCGGAAGTGTAACCGCAGCCAGTGCATATGAGCTGTTTACCCAAGCAAATATTGACGGTGGATTAGTAGGTGGAGCCAGCCTGAAGGCTGATTTTGGAAAGGTCGTAAACTATAAACAAAGCAAATAGAGCATTAGGCGTTAGAAAGAGGTTAAACATGAGTAAAAGACCAACAGTATTATTGGTATTGGATGGCTTCGGACTTAATGACAGGAAGGAGGCCAATGCAATAGCGATTGCCAATACACCGGTTATGGACCGGTTAATGGAGGAATATCCATTTGTTAAGGGCAATGCAAGCGGTATGGCTGTAGGACTTCCGGAAGGACAGATGGGTAATTCCGAGGTCGGTCATATCAATATAGGTGCGGGTAGAATTGTGTATCAGGAGCTGACCAGAATTACAAAGGAAATACAGGATGGTACATTTTTTGAAAACCCGGCACTGCTTGAAGCAGTAGATAACTGTAAGAGACATAATTCGGATCTTCATTTATTTGGCTTGCTGTCCGATGGTGGTGTTCACAGCCACAATACACATTTGTATGGATTATTGGAGCTTGCCAAGCGAAATGGCATAAAAAATGTTTATATACATGCATTCTTAGACGGCAGAGACACACCCCCGACTTCAGGTAAGGGCTTTATTGAAGAGCTTGAAGAACAGATGAGAATAATTGGTGTTGGTAAGATAGCCACAGTTATGGGTCGCTATTACGTGATGGACAGAGATAACCGCTGGGATCGTGTCGAGAAAGCATACCGTGCTATGGTTTACGCAGAAGGGAATACTGCAGTAAGCGGAGCAGTTGCCGTACAGGATTCTTATGATAATGAAATCTACGACGAATTCGTAATTCCTACGGTTGTGCTGGAGGATGGGAAGCCTGTTGCAACTGTAAAAGAAAATGATTCCATTATCTTCTATAACTTCAGACCTGATCGTGCCAGGGAAATAACTAGGGCATTTTGTATCGATGATTTTAACGGCTTTGACCGTGGCAAAGAGAGAATGAAGCTGACTTACGTTTGCTTCTGCGAATATGATATTACGATACCGAATAAGCTCGTTGCCTTTGATAAGGTATCTATTGACAATACTTTTGGTCAGTTTTTGGCAGAGCATAAAATGACCCAGCTTAGACTTGCAGAGACTGAAAAATATGCTCATGTTACATTCTTCTTCAATGCCGGTGTTGAGGTGCCTAATGAGGGTGAGGACAGAATTCTCGTAAATTCCCCGAAGGTTGCAACTTATGACCTTCAGCCTGAAATGAGTGTATATAAGGTGGCAGAGAACCTGGTTGAGGCTATTAAGTCAGGTAAATATGATGTGATTATCTGCAACTTTGCAAACCCGGATATGGTCGGACATACCGGAGTACTTCAGGCTGCTGTTAAGGCAATTGAAGCAGTGGATGAATGTGTCGGTAAGGCTGTAGATGCACTCTTATCCGTAAACGGACAGATGTTTCTCTGTGCGGATCACGGAAATGCAGAGCAGCTGATAGATTATAATACAAATGAGCCTTATACGGCACATACAACGAATCCGGTACCATTTATATTAATTAACTATGATGAGAATTATACCTTGGATGAAGGTGGTCGTCTTGCCGATATCGTACCTACCATGATAGATATGATGGGAATGACAAAGCCTGAGGAGATGACGGGAAGGTCTTTATTGATTAAGAAATAAGTTTATCATCAAATGACTTATCAAAAAATTATCAAATTATAAATTAGATGTATTATAATATGATTTATTGAAATGATTTATAAAATGATTTGTTAAAATGATTTATTAGAAATAATTGTTGAAATAATATTTGTTCTATGATAGAATAGGCATAGTTTTGAGATGATTATAAGTCATTTGCAATGGAATGGAGGATAGACGTGGAAGTATTAAGAGCTATAGTTCAGATAATATATATTGGTATTTGTGCAGTGTTAATATTTATCGTACTGAAGCAGGAAGGTAAATCATCCGGATTATCCGGTGCATTGACCGGTGCTTCCGAATCTTACTGGAGTAAGAATAGAGGGCGTTCTGCTGAAGGGTTAATTGTAAGATCGACAAAGGTACTGGCAGCATTGTTTATTGTACTTTCAGTCGTACTTAATCTTGATTGGTAAATAGAATACAGTTAAAACACTCTGGATACCAGGGTGTTTTTTATTGGACGGGAAACTTCTGCGTTATTTTAATAAAATTATATTTAAAACATTATAATAATGAAATATATGGTATACTATCAATAAATTATGGAAGTATATTAATAGTGGTGATATGATATATCATGAGTTGGGATGTTACCATACAGGTACACTTCAGCATACAAGAACGACAGAGCATACGATTCAGGGACACAAGTACGATAGAGCATACAATTAAAGCATACATGTACACAGAACGGACTTTACAAATAAGGAGTTTATATGAGAAGAGATTATAATATAGATGAAAAGATTAATATGCTGCTGGATTTTTTCAGCAGCAGTGAATATAAACCAATGCGGTTTAAGGATATAGCAGCTTTACTGCAGGTGCCTAAGGGTTCAAAGCATGAGCTTAAGGAAGTGTTGGATTTTCTGGTGATAGAAGGTAAGATTATAACAGATGACAGGGGCAGATACAGGACACCGGGAGACAGAGTCAAAACAGGGATGTTTTCGGGAACCCAAAAAGGATTTGGCTTTGTTATAATCGATGGGGAGCCTGAGGATATATTTATACCTGAAAATGCCACTAAGGGAGCCATGCACGGCGATAAAGTTACTGTACTTATTAGTACTGAAAAGAATGGTAAAAGAAAGGAAGGAGCAGTTCTTCAGATACTTGAGCGGGGGATGAAGGAAATTGTCGGTACCTTTCAAAAGAGTAAGAACTTTGGATTTGTTGTACCTGACAATCAGAAATTCAACCATGATATCTTTATTCCTAAGGAGCATACCAAGGGAGCTGTTACAGGACACAAGGTTGTGGCTGTTGTGACAAACTATGGCGACGGGAATCATAACCCGGAGGGAAAGGTGATTGACATTATAGGTCATATGAATGATCCCGGGGTAGATATTATGTCCGTTGTCAAGGCTTATGACCTGCCTGTTGAATTTCCCAAGGAAGTTCTGCGGTCTCTGGATTTCATACCTGATGAGGTTGATTCGAAGGATTATAATAACAGAATGGATATAAGAGATCTTCCTACTGTTACCATAGATGGCGAGGACGCCAAAGATTTGGATGATGCCGTGTCACTGACGAAAGAGGGAGACATCTATCATTTGGGTGTTCACATAGCTGATGTTACCCATTATGTTAAGGAAGGGTCGGCACTTGATAAGGAAGCATTAAGAAGAGGAACCAGTGTATATCTTGTAGACAGAGTATTACCCATGCTTCCGCATAAGCTTTCCAATGGTATATGCTCTCTTAATCCAGGAGTAGACAGGTTGGCTCTTAGCTGCTATATGGATATCGATGTTAAGGGAAATGTTATAGGACATCAGATAGCAGAGACTGTTATCCGTTCAGACAGACGTATGACTTATACTGATGTATCAAAAATAATTGAAGATCAGGATGAGGAGCTTATCAAGGAATATAATGATCTTGTTCCCATGTTCATGCTTATGCTGGAACTGTCAGAGATACTAAAAGGAAGAAGGCATAAGAGGGGTGCTATTAATTTTGACTTTCCTGAGAGTAAGATAATAGTAGACCATAATGGTAAGCCGGTGGAGATTAGAGAATACGAAAGAAATAAGGCCACCAAGATAATCGAGGAGTTTATGCTGATAGCAAATGAAACAGTTGCAGAGGATTACTTCTGGCAGGAGATACCGTTTCTGTACCGAACCCATGACAAACCCGATGATGAGAAAATAAAAGCACTTGCCATATTCATTAATAACTTTGGTTATTCAATAAAGGTTGGTAATGAAGACATACACCCTAAGGAGCTTCAGAAGCTGCTTAACCGGATTGAGGATACTCCCGAGGAAGCACTAATCAGCAGACTTACACTGCGTTCAATGAAGCAGGCAAAGTATACGGTGGCAAATACTGGCCATTTTGGACTATCTGCAAAGTATTATACACATTTTACATCACCCATACGCCGCTATCCTGACCTTCAGATTCATAGGATTATCAAGGAGAATATTAAAGGAAAGCTTAACGGGGACAGAAGAGAGCATTATGAGAAAACCTTATTCGAGGTAGCCAATCAGTCAAGTATGACAGAACGCAGGGCTGAAGAGGCTGAGCGGGAAGTAGATAAGATGAAGAAGGTAGAATATATGACAGATCATATAGGAGAAACCTTTACAGGAGTCATCTCAGGCATAACCACGTGGGGGATATATGTGGAGCTTCCCAATACTATTGAAGGAATGGTGCGGGTCAGTGACATGTCGGATGATTATTATATATATGATGAAGAGCGTTACCAGATGGTTGGAGAACACACCAAAAAGACATATAAATTAGGTCAGACTGTTACCGTAGAGGTGATAGCTGCAGACAAGCTTCTTCGTACAATAGATTTTGCATTTGTGGAGGATGAGAAATAATGGGGGAAAGTATTAAACTGATAGCTAACAATAAAAAAGCATACCATGATTATTTTATAGAGGATAAGTATGAGGCAGGAATTGCACTTATCGGTACGGAGGTTAAATCCTTAAGAGCAGGAAAATGCAGCATAAAAGAATCATTTATAAAGATTGAGAATAATGAAATGTTCATCTATGGCATGCATATAAGTCCATACGAGAAAGGCAATATTTTTAATAAGGATCCTTTGAGGGTAAGAAAGCTGCTGCTTCACAAATATCAGATTAATAAAATAGGCGGCAGGCTGGCTCAGAAGGGGTATACCTTGGTTCCGCTGCGGGTATATTTTAAAGGTCACTTGGTAAAGCTTGAGATTGGTCTTGCAAGAGGTAAGAAGCTATACGACAAGCGTGAGGATATAGCTAAGAAGGATATGAGAAGAGAGACCGAGAGAGAGTTTAAAGTTAAGAATTTATATTAGTATGTAGCCGCCAGGATTTAATGTTTTTATGAAGGCTATGATGCTTATTAATAATAAAATTGAAAAATCCGGAAGCATTGGCAGTAAGATTTGATTGCATTTTGCTCACAAAACTTGACACATGTGAATAATTATTATAAGATATATATGCGTTTGAAAACCAATATGATCTTTATTTTATCCGGGGTTGTACTGGTTTCGACGGGGGTTTTGAAATTGTGGCAGCCATTCGCAGACTAGGACTGCGTCATCAACTTAGAACTAAAAATAAACGCAAACGATAATTACGAATTAGCAGCTGCTTAATTGCAGCTCTTGTCGGCTCTAGGCATCCCGCTGCTTAGAATACCGGCATCATATTAGCGGGGACCTCCATCTTCAAAGCTTTGAGAAGGTGGAAGAAACATGAAGCTACCGAAACCGGGAGCCTGTCAATCGGCGTCCGGTAGAGGGAACAGTGAACTTCGGGTTCACATAAAAGATTGACTGTAATGGGAGAAGCTGCAATGGAAGGGCTTTCGGACAGGGGTTCGACTCCCCTCAGCTCCATT
>DUQV01000126.1 GCA_012837605.1 Clostridiales bacterium
GAGCATTGTTTTGTCATGCTGTCAAGGGCGGCGGTAGCATGCCAAAAAACTATTTCTAGCAATTATCAAGGTTCTGAATGAGCCTATTTTTTAGGCTACGGGTTTTCATACGTTACTTTACACTACCTATCTGCTACAATCCTATCCCTTCCATCCTCCGTGATTTCCCGGTCAAGAATAAATAACACCTCATTCTTAGCTATACGCTCATCCTCAGGCATCAATTCAAGAAGTGCCTTATACAGCTCCAAGAACTGTGGTATTGGCATTTCCTCTCCGGCATTCATAAAATCAAATGAAAGATTGGAATATACTCCCTGCAGCTGTGGTTTTTTTGTAATAAGTCTATCTATCAAGGTCTTACATTGTCCTACAGTCAGGGCATTATTTGGAGAAACCGTAATAGTCCCCTCTATTAAACCCATTTTCCATACTGCATTTACATAGCTGTCATACCAACCGGACATATCCTCATCGGCATAGTTTATATCCGTCTTTAATGCTTCTCTGCCTTTTTTATCATATTCCAGATAGCTTAGAAGACGATATGCTTCCGCTATAGTCATAATATCCTCTTTAACAACCTCTTCTTTATCAATAGAATCCTCTTCTTTATAGTTAAGCCTCCGAATAACATTTGCAGCAAGTACGGCTATAACTATAACAATGCAAACACCCATAATTATTAACTTTTTCTTTATATCCATAGTATCCCTCCCTGGGACTTATGCCTTCGGTTAGATTATCCCATATGCTAATATATTATGTCAATGCAGCGATTATTCGTACAAGTTATAAATTAATACATATTATAAGAGCCACCCGGCTATTACCATAATGTACATATAGAAGATCAAATGCCATGATTTATAAGTCCAAATCGGACATGAAATGTCCGCATATGACTTTACAAATCATGGCATCTGTATTATTAATAGAACATTCAAAATTTTTTAACTTATATTAATCCGTTAACTTGAATTCCTGTACCGCTTTTATTATTGCATCGATTTTTCTCTTGTCTGCGACAAAGCGGACAGGAGTACCGTTATCTATAAGATAGAAGCTCTCATCATAGGGATAATAACTGGTTTTAAAAGGTTCATCATAGCCTTCTACATAATATGTCAGTGTTAATACCGGTTCCTTACCGCTGACCGATACCACTTCATCAAGCTGTGTATCTATCAAAGCACTTATCATAACCTGATATACATCCTTGAATACTTCTTCATCTGCCACTGACCAATTATAATAGTAGGTTTTTTTGATTTCCTCCTCACCTTCATCGTTGATTATTTTATCCCTCTCTATCTTCATATTATAAAGAACGCCATTAATATCTATATCAATATTATTAATTGTTTCAATATTATAGATATTAACGAATTTACTCAGCATATCGAATGCATCTGCCTCAAGCTTACTATCCAGATTTGAGGCTTTCATTATATAGACCGCATTATCCCCTTCTTTTCTTACATAGTAATCTCCGTCTTCGTTCCTCTCTCCGATATAAAGCCTAAAGCTTTTTTCATCTTTAACGGTTCGTGATGTTATCTCTTCACCGGTATCAGGATCGATTTCCGGCTCATCCAGCTTCTCATTACGCTTTTCATAATATTCTATGAATATTGAGGCTTTTGGATCCTCCAGTCCATATTGTGCAAAATCCTCCGCGTTATAATCAATACAGACTGAAAAATTAAAGCTGCTGTATTTGGTCAAAAACTCAGAAACCTTTGTGCTGTCGGCCGCATAAGCGGTTTCATAAGGCTTAAGAATAGCCCATGAAAGATAAGGGGTAGCGGCTATGTGATATTTTGAATCCACATCGTATATCAGCTCAAAATCCTCTTTATCACTCTGTATTATCTCGATATGATATATATTATTGGTTTCTATGCTTGGTCCATGCTCTATATCAGTCATGTCTGTGAGACTAAATGATAAATGTGTTTCGGGAATTCTTTTCACTAAATATACCGTATCATCATTCTCCAGCTTTACATAGTGACCATCTCCCGCAGTTGTTTTCTCGCCAATCATTAAAGCTACTGTCTTTCCATCAGGCTGAGATCCTTTTATAATTGCCTTAGGTGAGTCTAAACCGTACAGACTAAGATCCTCAGGATTCTCGTTTACCACTCTTTCCGCCCTGATACTATCTATTATATTAATAAGATAACTGACATAATATTTATTTATAGGGCGCTCCTTCTCCTCAGTATATACCCAAGTATCATCCTCAAGAACCAAAGTTATATCTGCATTCTCATTCTTATAATAAATAGTATCTATAAGGTCAGGATCCAAAGCTGCTATAACAAAGGAAGAATC
>DUQV01000127.1 GCA_012837605.1 Clostridiales bacterium
GAAATCTCTGAACATAATACGAACTCCTAATAATTAACTTGACTTCTTCACAGTAGTACGGGAATATAGAGTACCGCTTGAAGAGTGTCGGAAAGGAGGTAAACATGAATAATAAGCAGACTAATACTGCTGTGAAGAATAATGATAAAATAACCGCATTGTATTGCCGACTCTCAAGAGACGATGAGTTACAGGGTGATTCTAATAGTATAAAAAATCAGAAGTCCATTTTACAGAAGTACGCTGATGATAACGGTTTTACTAATACCGAGTTCTTTGTGGATGATGGCTATAGCGGTACGAATTTCGAGCGTCCTGATTGGCAGCGACTAATCTCACAAGTAGAGGAAGGGAAAGTTAGTACCATCATTGTAAAAGATATGAGCCGACTTGGTAGAGACTATCTTAAAGTTGGTTATTACACCGAGGTTCTGTTCCCCGGTTCTGATATCCGCTTTATTGCTATAAACAATAATGTTGACAGTGCCAACCAACAGGATAGCGATTTTACACCGTTTCTTAATATTATTAACGAATGGTATGCCAAGGATACGAGCAAAAAGATTCGTGCAGTTTTTAAATCAAAAGGTCAATCCGGCAAACCACTCTGTACCAATCCGCCTTACGGATACATCAAAGACCCTACAGATAAAACCCATTGGATTGTTGATGAAGAAGCAGCTAAAGTTGTGCGTGAGGCATTTCACTTATGTATGCAAGGGTATGGTCCTTCACAGATAGCCAAGGAATTCACTAAGCGTGGAATTATGAATCCTACTGCTCATGCAAAAAGTAATGGAATTAATGTTCCAGACAACAGAGGTCATAATGATGATTATATTTGGCGAGATAGCACTATCGTTCATATGCTTTCAAGGCAGGAGTATTTAGGACATACGGTTAATTTCAAAACCTATCGAAAGTCCTTTAAGCAGAAAAAACAAATGAAGAATGATCCGTCAGAATGGATGATTTTTAGAAACACCCACGAAGCTATTATTGAGGAGTCTGTATTTGAAGTGGTACAAAGAATCAGAGATGGCAGACGAAGGCTTACTCCAATGGGTGAAATGCCGCTTCTCTCCGGCATGATATTCTGTGCAGATTGCGGGAACAAGCTGTATCAAGTGCGTGGACGCGGTTGGGAACATGAAAAGGAGTATTTTGTATGTGCTACCTATCGCAAGATAAAAGGTGGCCGTAATTCACACCAGATACGCAATGTGGTGGTAGAGGAATTACTTCTTGACGGTATTCGTAAGGTAACAGCTTTTGCTAGAAATTATGAGCAAGAGTTTGTGGAATTAGTAACCAAGAAAACAAGGACAGAGCTTGATAAAAGTTTGCGTGATTGCAAACGAGAATTGGAACAGTCACAGGCTCGTATCAAAAAGTTGGATGAAATAATACAAAAGCTTTATGAAGATAATATCGAGGGTAAGATATCCGACGAGCGATTCGCCAAGATGAGCGCAAACTATGAAGCTGAACAGCATACCCTTGAAAACAGAGTAGTTGAACTGAAATCCATTATGACAGAGGAAAAGGAAAGTGCTCTCAATGTTGACCACTTCCTATCTCTAGTAAGAAAGTACACCGACATAAAGGAACTCACAGCAGAAATAATCCGTGAGTTTGTTGAAAAAATCTATGTATACAAAGCAGAGCGCATTGATGGCAGGCGAGTACAGCGAATTAAAATCGTATGGAACTGCATTGGCGCATTTGAACCACCGGCTTCCACATCCACCAAGAATGAAAAATCGGCATAGCCGGTAAATACATACCAAACTATGCCGATATTTTTCTAGGATTAGAAATCCCTAAGCTGAACCCTCTAATAGCGTGCTATTTTTGTTATCCTATTGTTTTACGCTGAATACTTTATTCCTTCCTCATTCCGAAAAAATGGATAAAACGAATATAGAGTATAGCAAATTAAAAATTCAGATGCTGTTCTTTTTATGCACGATTTCGGATATGTTATTTCTTAATGTCACCCCGTGCTGCCAAATCTTCTATTATCTTATCGAACAAATCCTTGTCAATCTTAAATTTTCTGCGATATATTATATAACCAATTAATATAAAGATAATTGGCAGTATCAGCATTGAAAACTTCATCATCAATAATCCCGACTCTGTAACATCATCAGGTGTTTCTGCTGAATTAATCCCGGAGAGAATCAAGGTAGCAAGAACAATTCCGCTGGCAATGGCACCACCGATTTTATTAATAAACGGCTGTACCGAGAATGTTATGCTTTCGTTGCGGTTGCCCAGCTTCCATTGACCGTACTCCACGGTATCTGTAAGGAACATCAGCATTAATAATTGAATAAAGGCTTCACCGATAAATAGAAGAATACCTGCTGTACCTATGTAAATCATTTTCATAGGAGTCAAAAAGAAAATCAGGTAACCTACCACTACCAGTATTGTCGAGAATGTATATAAACTTCTACGGTTGAACTTCTTTGAAAACAGCGGAAATACTGCCAGTGCCGCCAGCTGGGATATTCCCAGTATTGCTGCAAATATAGAGTACATTTCCTCATTTCTGAATGCATATTTAAAGTAATATGTTCCAAAGGTGGTCGTCGTTACATAACCAATCATAAATAAACCCATTGATATGGCGGTATACAGCAGTTGGTCATTCTTAAACAGAACCTTAAACATTTCCTTTAATGATGTTGACTCCTGCTTTACATGAATACTCTTGTCTTCCTTTACACCAAATACCGTAAAGGCCAGAAATACCCATGTTATTAAAACAATCACGATTATCACAGTAAACCAGGCTTTAGTGTCTCCACCCAATGCTTTCGTAACAGGGATAATCGAAACCACAGTTACAAATAAGCCCACATTTGCACATATCCGGGCAAATGCACCTGTCTTCTCTCTTTCTTTTTGATCTAATGTTAAGGAGGGAAGCATGGACCAATAAGCTATATCATTTGCTCCATAAGTTAAATCCCATAACAGATAAAGTACTACAAATATTGGAACATATCCCACTCCGGTAATTCCGTAATCAACAAATAGCAAAACAGTGAGAATGCCACCTATAAGACCTCCGATTACAATCCACGGTTTGAACTTACCGAATTTGCCATGAGTGTTGTCTACCAAAAACCCCATAATCGGATCATTCACAGCATCAAAAATTCTTAATACTGTCATAGCTCCTGTCATCCACCACATAGTAGAATCAGGCAGGTTGAGAATTTCTGTCAAGAAGACTATCAGGTACATACTTACCATTGAGTACATCATATCTCTTCCGACCGTACCCAGACCAAACATATAACGGTTGCGCTTTGTATTTGATTTCATAACACCCTTGATGATGTATTATAAATCAATACATCTGTACTCTCCTTTCCTCTTAGCTTTTCATTATCTCTCCTAAACATCTTTGAAAGAGTTAATAAATATCCAATAGCATAAAAGTCAAAACCTTTTCACTTGTATGCAGATGTAGTTCCAACAGGTTATAATACATAAATTCTGTTAAGATTATGATATCATACCACTACAAATGAGGCTACATAATTTTCATTTACATTAGAAAGGGCAAATTGAATAATAATAGTAATATAATATTTATTCCGAAAGCATTCCTAATTAGCCAAAGAATCTTATCTCAAAAGCCTAGTCAATTATACTAGGCTTTTTATTATTAACATATGATGCACATCTAAACTTATATATTTTTCCATATTGAAATTAATCTTCATAAGATATTCTTGCTTCCATAAAAACCTCAGCATACACATTATCGTTATATCTTTCACAAAAGAATGCCTGCCATCCGGGTCATACCCCCATCTTCATCATTTGTGGCGGTCACAATGTCAGCAATATCTTTTATTATTAGTCAATTCCTTGTTACAAAGCTTTCTATGGAATCAATAAATAATCGCAGGAACGCCTCTTCACCTAACGTATTAATCTTAAAAAATACCGCCTGACTGCCTCCTGAAGTGATAGCTGTAACAAATAAATCATCTCCCACACCTAACAACGTTACATTCATACTGACACGGTTAGAACCGGTCATGCTGTATCTTTCATAGACTCTTACAGCCATCCTGGTATTATTGACAGTTATCGAACTTCCATCTTCATAGCTTACCGAAATACTGCCGTTTGTTATATCCTGATGCAGCCAATTAAGTAAATCATCAAAATTGCCTTTCAGCCTTTTCTCATACTTTGCCATATAATATCTTCCTTTCTTTACTAAATCCCAAGTAAATCCGGTAAATCTGAATTACCGTTCCGGATTGAGTCATTTTCATTTATGATACTTCATTGGTGTAAATCTCATACCATTCTCTGTCTGTTCTTTATCAATATCAACAAATCCCAATTTATGATAGAATCCTGTAGCAAAAGGAGAAGAATTAACAGTAATAATATCTGATGTGCTGTTTTTCAAAACAACCTCAAATAGTTTTCGTCCTATTCCCTGTCTGTGATGCTTTCCATCAACAAAAAATAAGGCAATATGATTTCCTCTTTTTCTTGTCGCTATGGCTCCGATAATTTTCTCATTCTCATACGCACCATAAACCTCAAGTATTTTTATTATATCTTTGTTAGTAATGAATTTTCGAAAACTCTCTATACCTTCATCCGTAAAAAGCGGTGCTTCAAATTCCAGAAACACTTTCCACACAAAGTTCATAGCTTTTACTTTTTCGAATCCTGTAATTTTCCTTATCTCCAATCGCATCACCTTTTCATTTTTTATCATGAACAAATCATATCTGATATAAATATTCTATTATAACCTCAGTCATATATATTCTTATTTATTGTTCTTCTGACTGACAATAACATTGGATTGAAGTACTTCCTCCAAAATTTATTGGCATATAGGTTGGCTGTTTCAAAATCAACGTGTATGAACTTTATATCTTTTTCATAACAGTAATCAAATACGGTACTTAATAACTCTTTACCTAATCCCTTACCTCTGTATTCAGGCTTTATGTAAGCACCTATCTCATCAATCAGCCCACTGTTACATACAGATAAATCGATTATGTTATTCCCTTGTGATATGTTCACATTGATAAATCCTATTGCAATATCTCTATCAAAAGCAATAAATACATTACCATTTTGAATTACTTCAGATATTTCTTCCTTTGAATATGGATCTCTTCTAAGAAAAAGCGGAGCAGATCTATAGTATTCTCTTGATTCCTCTACTAAATCAAATAATATATCTGCATCTAATAACTCTGCTCTCTTAATCGTGTGCTTATAACTGTTATGTAATGCAGTATTTACACTTGCAAATGAATCAATTACATATGAACCAAACCCTAAGTCATACAATATGCTTCTAAGCTTAGTATCATTATAGTTAATTGTCCACATATGATTAAATATATTTCTATCTGTCCAATCTTTGGAAATGCTTTTGTATAATGTGAGATATACTTCTTCCTTATATTCATCAACCGCAGCATGTGCAATTGCCGGACAAAACACAGACTTTTCACCGTTAAACGGAAACTCATCATAAGTCATATACCCAACTATTTTGTTATCTGCCATAGCAACAATAGCGGTCTCATCTTTAACCTTGCTTCTTAGAAATCCTTCAATTTCAATTGTGTTATTAACCCAATATGATGGAAATGATTCATCGTTAGCACAATACCGTTTATATTGTTCCACCCATATGCTAACTGCCTGGTTGATATCAGATTCCTGCATTTTGCTTGTAATAAGTTTGTTTATCATGCTTCTCTCCTTTTTTCACTCGCTTTCTGTATTGATTACAAATCTTTTAGTAACATAGTTATATATCTCTACTCTTTTTACGCCCTATGGCTTTCCAAGTTTTAATGATTAAATTTTCATCCGCTTATTGCCATGATTATACATCATATAATACTTCATGAGCCAAATTATGTCAAAGTATTTTATAATAATGATAATATGCTTACAAGAATACCCCATATTCCATAAGCGTTAAAGCTTGCCTGCGGAATACGGGGTTTCTTACAAGCTCAGAAATGTTCAAAAATAATATTAAGGCACTCCTATTTAGGAATGCCTTGTCTGAATATACTTCATTTTATACTTTCTTACCAATGTATAAAACTGTATACTCTGTCTTCTTAGAACATTTATTTTATCATCTCCACAATATACATATTAGACCCAAAATCTCCAAGCATCCGAATATTCTCATTATACCCCGTACCGATGAACTGCTCGCATAACGGTATACCTGACTTAAGTGCTTCAGATGAGCATGTATAATTCTCCACGCAGTCCTTCATACTGTAATATTTATTAGCCATTCGCATAATCAAGCCATCAGGATTAAGTTCCACAGGCAGAACATGCTTTGTAAGTCCACCAAAGCGTTTTATATACAGCCTTTGGGGTCTTGTCTTTAAAGTATACATGCCATCCTTTAACCCCAAAACCTTCAGCTTATCGCTGCTCTCGGCTGCTGTGGTCAAGGTCTGGAAGAACCCTACCATGGCGATTTCCCTGTCCTCGCTTAACACCTCCCATATGACTTTGTTCTCTTTGTATGTTTTTATTCTGTAGAAGCGTCCGTATTGGAAGATCTTACGATACTGTTTATAGAATTCTATCTGTTCCTTGATATCCTTCTTTTCCTCCGGTGTCAGATACTTAAAATCCAACTCATACCCGAAGCAGCCGAAGCATGCCGCATGAAAGCGGGTTGCAAGGGGTGTATCTCTTAGGGTTTGCTGATGTGGTGACTGCGATACATGAGCTCCCATTGCAGACTGCGGGTAAAAATACGACAGTCCTGTCTGAATCTTTAGCCTCTCGATAGGATCAGTATCATCGGAGCACCATATCTGAGGGCTGAAACATAGCATA
Organism: Clostridiales bacterium; assembly: GCA_012837605.1. Taxonomy (GTDB): domain Bacteria; phylum Bacillota; class Clostridia; order Lachnospirales; family Lachnospiraceae; genus Mobilitalea. The sequence goes on from DUQV01000127.1 coordinate 6,895, forward strand.
CCCAAGTCAAAACGATTGCCGCCGCTTGAACAGCTCTCTAATAATATATGAGGTCTGGGTTCAAAGATACGCTTTAATACCTCATAGAGTCCCATAATATATCTGTGATAGAACTCTCCCTGATTGCTTAGAACCGCTGAGTACGCTTCCGCAATATGACGGTTCATATCCCATTTTACATAGCTTATCCCTGCCTCATCTAATATTGAGGACACATTATCTACTATATAATCTCTAACCTCTTTTTTACACAGATCAAGTACCAGCTGATTTCTTCCCAGGACAGGTTTGCGATTGGGAAGTTTTATGGCATATTCCGGATGACTGCGATACAGCTCACTATCCTCATTCACCATCTCAGGTTCGAACCATAATCCGAAATCAAGACCGATGCTTCTTATTTTATCAGCGAAAGCCTTTATCCCATGAGGAAGCTTTTTCTTATTCACATAATAATCTCCAAGACCTGCATGGTCATCATTACGCTTGCCAAACCATCCGTCATCAAGCACGAACAGCTCAATACCCAGTTCCTTTGCAGTTTTTGCAAGCCGCAGAAGCTTTGTTTCATTAAAATCAAAGAAATGAGCTTCCCAATTATTTATTAAAATAGGTCTTTCCTTTTTCTTATAATCACCTCTTACAATATGCTCATTTATAAAATCATGCATATGATGGCTAACATCATTGAATCCCTTACTGCTAAAGCTCATCACACATTCAGGTGTTTCAAAGTTTTCTCCCGGCGACAGCTTCCATTCAAAACAGTGAGGATTTATTCCCATGCTGATACGGACATAATCCCTTTCGTTTTTTTCCGCCATGCTTAAATGATTGCCGCTGTATATCATGTTGAAGGAATATACATTACCGTAGTCTTCATTTGCATCAGCTTCGGCAATCATAAATGCCGGATTGTGCTTATTGCTGCTGGCTCCCGTGGTTGATGAATTGACTGTAATTCCATATGATACAGGACGCTTATGCAGGTTGGCTTCCTTAATCCATCCCCCGTCCAGCGTATACATACAGAAGCTTTCATCCGGCATATCAATCATCATACTCATAATACGGTTTATTCTTAGGCAGTCCTTTGTCTCATTTCGGACAACAGCTCTTCTCGTTATTACATCACATTTTTCGAATACAGTATAATATAGGTCGATGTATATGGGATAAATTATATCTTTCAAAGAAATTTTTAAGGTCCGGTCTCCCCCGTAAGCACTTGGAAGAGTCTCCATGGGGAAGCATCCGTCAATTACTTCATGGCTATCGTATATAAAATTTGTTACATAGCTGCCGTCGGGCATAACAAACTCAGTAGGGCTATGTCTATAATCTCCACGACTGTTATCCGACCATTCTAGACACATGCTGTCAAGACTGTATGTGCTGTCATCTTTGTCATAAAGTACACTGCTGCCCACTTGAATTGACCGCTTCTGTGCCAGGTCTTTCGCCCTATCGTCCTTACTGAGTAAATTCCCATAATAAATATGTTCCAAATGATCATATTTAGTCCTCCGAAACAGATAGGTCGTATGCTCCGTATCTATTCGAAAGCTTGTCCCCGAAACAGTAATCAAAGTATCTACCCCTTCTCTTTCCTAATAGTGATATTCCTGATCCTTCACATACTCATCATACATATCCTTCGTAACACCATTTTCCTTTATCATTTCGGTGTAAAACTTCCCTGATTTCTTAACTGTTCGCTTCTGTGTCTCATAGTCAACATGAACGAGTCCAAATCTGGCACTTTCACCTTCTATCCATTCAAAATTATCACAGAAGCACCAATGATAATACCTTGTTATAGGCAGATCAGATTCTGTAATAGCCTTCAGATGGTCATATATATATTTGCAGCGGAACTTATCTTCATTATCACAGGTTCCGTTCTCTGTTATATATATAGGTCGCTTTAAAAGACCATATAAATATTTCGCACACCGTATTATTCCCTCCGGATAAATTTCCCATCCCAAGTCATTCTTATATGCATCCTGCTTAGTTCCGTCACCAAAGCCTGATACGGTGGTACGTGTGTAGTAGTTAATTGCTATAAAATCCAGAAACTCTCCTCGTGGAATGCCTTTTGGCCGACGCAAAGGAAGTGTGAAATGTCCGGTAGTCATCGCTTCGGTTACTGCACCTTGGAAGAATCTCTCCAACAATTTTGCACAGCTGCGATGCCATGAATTCTTCGGATCCTTGGGATCAAACACACGAACATGATTTGCAAAGCTTACCTTCGTGCCATGATATCCCATCTTCTGTCTCATACGGTGAATCATCTTATAAGCCTTTATATGGCAAACCGCCATATTAGTCATAACATTTATAGCCTTAATCATGGACTTCTCTCCCGGCGGCCAGTCTCCATAATAATATGACATGGTTGCATATACATTTGGCTCATTGATAGTAATATATTCAGAAACAATATCTCCGAATGCTTTAACCACCGTCTTTACAAAATCCATAAAATACTTTATATTCTCTTTCCTTTCGAATGCACCCTTACGCTCAAACCACATCGGATTTGTGAAATGATGAATCGTAAGCAGGACTGATATTCCCGTCTTCTGAAGATATAGTATCTCGTCTCTATAATGGGTAATAGCATCTTCATCCACCTTACCCTCTTCCGGACAGATCCTAGCCCATTCTAAATTAAGACGATAATGCTTGATCTTCATATCAAACATTAAATCAGCATCCTGTTTCCATAGAATATAATGGTCATTTGCTCTTGCAGGATTTGAACCGTCCTTAATCCTGCCCCTATGGTACCAGTCATTCCAATTATGATTGCATTCTCCGCCTTCGATCTGGGTAGCGGCTGATGCTACTCCAAGAGAAAATTCATCCCTGAAATAAAAGTCCATATTATACCCCATTTCTATATATAGTTATTGCTAATTAAAATATTCTCCATACTCTTAAAATATTGAGCAATATATGAGAAGTTCTAATTATCCTCATCAATGTCAATCACCGGCTAGTTTTACTGAGAATCTTAATACAGTCTTTAGCTTTGATGGCTCAGTCTTTCGGGGATCAGACAGATAAATTTCTCTATGAACTTTACTTACTCTATCATACCCTTGCTCATGGCAGAACCTCTCCATACGGGAAAAGCTTTCAGGTTCATCGTCATAGCTTCCCAAATGCATCATCTGACAGCAAAGACCTTCCTCTATTTCGCCAAATTTCATGGTATCAAGGTAAGGATTTGGCTTTTTCTTTTTAGTCTGTTCTAAAAACTGATTAAATAAATCTTCAGTTAAAAAATCAGGCTGCCGTATCATAATCGTGTACTTTAAGTTGCTCTTATCGGTGGCAGGCTTTGATTTGTCAATTAAGTCCCATACTCCTTCCAGCGGAAAAACCGTATATTCATAATATCCCACTGGTACAACTTCTTTCTTGTAAGACATCTTTACCGCATAGCTTAAGCTGTACAGAGCCTCTGTTGCTCTGGCAAATTCTTCTCCGTTAGGGTCGCCTGAGCCGCTTACCATTATAAATGGTATGCTTGGTACATCGATAATCACCGGTGATGTCTTAGGTAAATACAAATGTTTATAATCCTTTTTATAATCAACCTTTGCAGACAACTTCATCACTCCTTTTTTAGTGAGAATTTTAGCTTTCAATTCGAAATATACATGCCTTGGCCTTAATATCTACAAGTATTCCATTATACTCTCTATAGACCTGCTTCATAAATCCTCGCACTTTCACTCCAAGGATGGTAACCTTCCCCTATGTAGTGGAAGCCATATTTCTCATAATAACCAATATGTCCGGTGCACAGGTATAGGTTTGAAAATCCGCCTTTTTTAGCATCCTCCTTCGCTTTCTCAAGAAGTAAAGAGCCATATGAATTACCACGATGTGCCTCTTCTATATATAAAGCACATACCCAGGGATAGAGATCCATCCTGCTTATAAAATCATTGGTAATCAGCCCGGCACAGCCAATGATTTCATCCTCTTTCATCAATAGGTACCACTGCGGCAGAGGATTCTTAGTTGTGATGCAGTGGTTTATACAGTCCTCATAAACCATAAGACTATCCTTACTTGCCCATTTGCTTTGAAAATACTTAATTGCTTTGTCTTTATATTCAGGACTTTCCTTCACTGATATAATTCTCATTTTTTGTTCTCCCCTCATGTCTATTATCTCTAATAGCTTCTCTATCCGATTATATCATAAATACTCAGATTAGGATATCGCTATATGCACTTATCCATGCCATGGATATATCCATGTCATGGATATAGTAATATTGAGTATGATGTGTTATAGTACAAATAAATGTTAATTATTTTATACGGTTTGTGTATATAAGATTGTTACTAAAGACTTCACAGGGAAGAAGAAACCACGTCCTATCCAATAATAGGCAGAAAACAGAAACATGCCGTTAAGCACGAAATGAGAGTGCAGCATAACACTGCACTCTCACAATATAATTATATTCTTATTTTTTCCTTACCGGAATCCAGATCTCGGTATAGTAATTCTCGTCTTGATTTCCAATAGGATAATTACTGCAGTTGCTATATAGCTCAATATTATATCCGGCTGCAATTTCATATTCCCTGCAGTTGGGTAACCATTCGGAGTATATCTTCCTGTTTGTCTCCTGAATTGCGTCAGGCATCGGACCCTTACAGGGAAATACTGCCCATGTGTGCTTTGGAATAACCCTCGTAACACAACCGTTAGGAATCTCATTCCACGGCATATAATTATCTGCAATCATATACTCGAATTCGCCCTTGGCTCCTTCATCAAAACATACACCATACATCCCACAGACAACTTTATCTTTCCCGGATCGAAAATGTTCATCCCAATACTTTGGTATATCTGCAGCTGCAGAATCGTACTTGAACATTCTTGAAAAACCCATAACTGTAAACGCATCTTTCTCAACAATCTTATAATCCATAATATAACCGCCCTCCAATGAAAATTTGATTTTAAGAGGTGCAAATGACTTGATTATTGCTCCCTCTCTTCGTACCGCAGTAGGTGTGACTCCATGGAAACGTGTAAATGCCTTTGTGAAGCTATCGGGTGATTCATAACCGTACTTTATGGCAATATCAATAATTTTATCATCGGACGACACAAGCTCGCTGCCGGCAAGGGTGAGCCTGCGTTGTCTAATGTATTCACTTACTGTAAAGCCACAAAGCATTGCAAATGCTTTTTGAAAATAATATGGCGATATAAATGCTTCCGCTGCTATGTCTTCAATCGACAGATCCTCTGTTATATTATTTTCAATAAAGCTGATAGCTTTACTGATACTATCCATCCATTCCATGGTTTTCACTCCCCTCTACAGTTTGATTTTATCAAAGGCAGTGATTATATACCCGATAATTTGTGTTATGTTTTGTCTGGCTTACTTGCAACAATAATAATACCTGCTCTTTGGGCACTGCCAATTGAATCAGAGCATATCTCTTTATCATACCTGTCACAGATTTCAACAAATTCATCAAATAATTTTGTATCCTTAATTATCCAATCAACAAATTCCTTACCACAATGATTCGATAATGAACCAATAGAAGTCAATCTGTCAATCCGCATACCTTCGACCTCAAATATGCTTCTTAACTCATTTAATGTGAATGCCTTTATCGGACCGAGGTAATCATTCGTACACCCTTTAACAAGCTTTGCATTTTCACTGAACTGATATGTATGCCATAACCCGTCATTAAGCATGCTGTAAGCGGCAGGCAGGAACTTGTCTGTTTTTAGCCAGCTAACCGCCTTCACCAGCGATATTAACATGTTTCCCCTATTAGATACGGTCATTATGACTTTTTTCCCGGCTACCCTTATGGTTTCCTTGATAGCCTTTTCAGCATCCACTCCGCAAAACGATACGGCACCATCCATATTTATTACCATATCAAATGAATTGTCACCATACATAGATAAATCAATCGAATTACCCTGTTGAAATGATATATTATCAAGCTTCAGTTTATCCGCCTTTTCCTTTGCAATTGAAATCATTTCATCAGATATATCAAAATGCACTACCTGATATCCTCTCTTTGCCAATGGTACAGAAAAAGCACCTGTAGCCGCTCCCACCTCAAGAACGCTTGTAATATCAGATGTAAGATTTTTATTAATCTCTCTCCATCTGAGAGCCCTATTAATCTGTTCATCTCCCATATCAATCTCTTCTTTTACTGCTTTTGCATTCCACCAATTCTTTTCATGTTCATAATCTGTATTTACCATATAGCTCTAACCCCTCCTTCAACCAATTTATTATCTACTGTCTATTATACAGAAACTCTAAAACACTTAATCCAAATGGCTTTATTCTAATCATGTTTACTTTACATTGTATGCCATACTTAGTGCCAACACATTCTATTTAAAAGCATAATATCATAATTTGGCAAGATATAATAGTCAAAACCATTATTTCATATTGCA
>DUQV01000128.1 GCA_012837605.1 Clostridiales bacterium
CATATGTGAGGCTGTATCGATACTCCTCCCAACCTGTTTTATGTCTCATATCTATGTAACTAGTTGAACAGATTTATGGTTCCTTCATCATTCAGTGTCTTTATGATGGTTGCAATCACCGGCAGCAGCAGTAATCCCAGTACGCCCATAAGCTGTGCTCCTACATACATTAGGATTAGTGTCATTATGGGATGAAGACCGATCTGCTCACCGACTATCTTAGGTTCAATAGCCTGTCTTACGGCAGTAATTATGATGTACAGGACAAACATTCCTATACCGATCTTTGTCTGCCCCAGAACCAATGCTATAATCGCCCAAGGAATGAGCACTGCACCTGTTCCCAAGATAGGCAGAATATCTATTATTGCTATCATTGCACCTAACAGGAACGGATTAGGAATTCTTAAAATCCAGAATCCGACAGACAGCTCGATAAATGTTATGGATATAATAGCACTATATGCTTTTATAAATTTTACGATTGTACCAATACCGTCATCCTTGAGTCTCAGTACCATTTTTCTGCGTTCTCCCTTAAACTGCCTGAGCACAAAATCAGATATCTTATAGTAATCAATTGTAAAGAAGAAGGATGATACAACGGTAAATATCAGCTTTATCAGAAGAGAAGGCAGTTTACCTGCAAGGCCGGTGATAGTGGCAATAACAGTGGTAGATGCATTCTTAACAAAGGAGAAAAGGGTATCGCTTATATTAAGAATGAATTCTTCTGCATAAGGTCTGATGTCCGGGAATTGCTCCATCAGATTATTCGCTATCTTTTCCAAAGCCGGTTCGATGGTATATCTGTACAGATCAGGCAGTTGTCCGAACAGATCCTTTAAGAAAGTGAAAACTCTCGCACTAATCATACTGAGTATCAATATGAGTACACCATAAAAAATTACTAGTACAATAACAGATACCAAGGAGCGGTTTATACGGAGCTTTTTCTCCAAATAGTCAATGATTCTGCGAAAAACCACAGCAATAATCAAACCGATGATAAACGGCATCAAAAGAGGGAGTACGTATTTAATGACAACATACCCAATCCCTAAGACAAATATTATAAATATTACATTTAACAAGAATGCCTTCTTCTTTTCTAAATCCATAGAATTTGTAAACCTTCCTTATTATATAGGATTATATAGGCATATAAATTAACACATTATATGAATATAAATATAAACATTATAAATATAGAAATAAAAATACATATAAAAATCCTAAGAATTCTTCATCACAATCTGCTCTATTGTATCTGCTACGTCCTCACAGTTGTCACAGCATCTTTCCAGCTTATGTAGGATTTCACACCAAGTCATTAATTCAATAGGATCATTTGAAGAGGTAAACAGGTTGCGCATCATCTCATAATACAGACCGTCCCCTTTTTCTTCAAGATTATTAATTTCTACAATTTTGCCATGAAGAGTCTTTGAATTTTTAAAATTCTGAAACTCTACCAATGCTTCATACATTGACTTGCAGCAGCTTGCAATCAATTCTGTGAATTTGAGTATTTCGGGTCTGATGGTCTTTATATTAAACATTGATAAAAATAACAGAACATCCTCAACTGAATCAGTCACATCATCAATTTCCTGTGACAAGCTGGTAATATCCTCACGCTCAATAGGAGGAAGAAATTCCTTCAAAAGGTTATTCATAAGTACATGCTTTGCAAGGTCTGCACTATGCTCAATTTCATGCATCTCCTTTATCTTCTGCGGTAATTCGGCTGCATCATAATTCATCAGAGTATTGTGCAGGATTTCGGCTGATGACAGAGAATATTCTGACAAGCCTACGAATGCTTCAAAATAATTAAATCCACGCTTTTTCTTCATAATGATTAATTCCTTCCTATTATTAATATAAATTTATGAAAAATAAAATTATATCTATATTCATAAGTATTGACAAATATATTAAAAAAACTTCAAGAATAAATGAGCCATTAAAAATCCTAAAAGACCGCAGCCGGGGAATGTGAGGATCCATGCTATAAACATCTCTTTTACTACACTCCAATTGACACAGGAGATACGTTTTGAAGCTCCCACGCCCATGATGGCAGTTGTCTTTGTATGGGTTGTACTAACGGGTATACCTGTAAGAGAAGCAGTCAAGAGACTGATGGCGGCAGCAGCATCAGCAGAAAAGCCCTGATATTTTTCAAGCTTAACCATTCCCATGCCAACTGTTTTGATAATACGGTAGCCGCCGATAGAGGTTCCCAGAGCCATAACAATGGAGCAAAGTACCATTAGCCACATTGGAATTTCAAATTGTGTGGCATCTCCCTGTCCTCCTGCAAGAACAATACCCAACATAAAGATGCCCATAAACTTCTGTCCGTCCTGAGCACCGTGCATAAATGCCATGGCAGCTCCACCGGCTATCTGAGCATTCTTAAATACCTTAGTGGTTTTTCGTTTATCAACATTTTTAAATAGAAAGCCGATAATCCTTGTTACTGCAAAACCTAATCCAAATCCTAAAATCGTAGACATAAACAAACCGTATATAACGGTAATCCATTCGTTGACATTTATACCCTTTCCGCCCTGCAGTGCAATTGCTGCACCGGTAACACCGGCGATAAGAGCATGAGATTCACTGGTTGGGATACCAAAAGCCCAAGCAGCAGTAGCCCAAACTACGATAGCAAATAAAGCTGCACAAAGGGCAACTAATGCACTTTTGTTTTCGCCGAAGTAAACCATCTTTGATATTGTTTCGGCAACAGCTTTATTAACCATAGTCATGAGTAAGACACCCAGGAAGTTAAAGACAGCAGCCATAATGATTGCATTAGTTGGAGATATAGATCTGGTAGATATACAAGTAGCTATAGCATTAGGAGCGTCAGTCCAACCATTAACTAATATTACTCCAAGAAGTAGAACGACAGTAATTAACAATGCAGGATTTGATAGCTGCTTAAGGAATTCAGATAAAGTTATAGTCATAAATGTGCCTCCTAAAGCATATAATAGTTTTTCATATATAACACCACTTAAAATAGTAACACTAATATCACAGGTAAGCAATATAAATAATTATTTGAATATTATTGACATTAATTGGAGGATTAAATTAATAAAAAATTGTCATTGATTTTTATAATGATATCCTTTATTATATACTTTAATACTTTAATACGACAACTATAAAACTGACGAATAATATAAAAACTGGACACCTGACGAACATTGGATTCTGGAATTTAGGATGGAGGATTATAATGAGAAGTGATGCAGTAAAAAAAGGAATTCAACAAGCACCGCACAGGTCATTATTTAATGCATTGGGCTTTACTAAGGAGGAATTACATAGACCGCTAATAGGTGTTGTTAGTTCCTATAATGAGATTGTTCCGGGGCATATGAATCTGGATAAGATTGTTGATGCCGTCAAGCTTGGTGTCGCTATGGCAGGGGGAACACCTGTTGTATTTCCTGCAATAGCAGTATGCGACGGAATTGCTATGGGACATGAGGGTATGAAATATTCTCTGGTAACTAGGGATTTAATTGCTGATTCTACGGAAGCCATGGCTATGGCTCATCAATTTGACGCACTCGTCATGGTTCCGAATTGTGATAAAAATGTACCGGGTCTTCTTATGGCAGCAGCAAGACTCAATATTCCCACTATATTTGTAAGCGGAGGACCTATGCTGGCCGGAAGAGTCGGAGGCCAGAAGCACAGTCTGTCAAGCATGTTCGAAGCGGTAGGTGCATATACTGCCGGTAAGATGACTGAAGAAGAGGTTGAGGAATACGAGAACAAGATTTGTGCCTCCTGCGGATCATGCTCCGGTATGTATACCGCCAATTCCATGAACTGCCTTACAGAGGCAATCGGAATGGGTCTAAAGGGCAACGGAACTATTCCGGCACCATATTCAGAGAGAATTCGTCTTGCAAAGCATGCGGGTATGAAGATTATGGAGCTTCTTGAGAAGGACATCCGTCCTCGTGATATTATGACGAAGGAAGCCTTCCTAAACGCTCTCACGGTAGATATGGCATTAGGATGTTCTACTAATACCATGCTTCACCTTCCTGCCATTGCACATGAGGTCGGAGTTGAACTAAATATTGATATAGCAAATGAAATCAGTGCAAAGACACCTAATCTGTGCCATCTGGCACCGGCGGGTCCTACTCATATGGAGGATCTGTATGAGGCAGGCGGTGTATACGCAGTAATGAATGAGCTTAATAAGAAGGGCTTAATAAATACAGATTTAATAACAGTCACAGGAAAGACTGTAGGAGAGAATATTAAGGGCTGTTTTAACAAAAACCCGGATATAATCAGACCTATTGACAATCCATACAGTGAAACCGGAGGAATAGCAATAGTAAAAGGTAATCTTGCTCCTGATTCAGGAGTGGTCAAACGCTCGGCAGTTGCACCTGAGATGCTTAAGCATGAGGGTCCCGCCAGAGTATTTGACTCCGAGGATGAGGCTATAGAGGCTATACTCGGTAATAAGATTAAACCCGGTGATGTAGTGGTTATCCGCTACGAAGGTCCAAAAGGCGGACCGGGAATGAGAGAAATGCTCAATCCTACCAGTGCAATCATTGGCATGGGACTTGGCTCCAGTGTGGCACTTATTACCGACGGACGTTTTTCCGGTGCTTCCAGAGGAGCATGTATAGGTCATGTATCTCCCGAGGCTGCAGTCGGCGGCAATATCGCATTGGTAGAGGAAGGAGATATAATCAGTATTGATATAGATAATAATTCGCTTAACTTCCTGGTTTCCGATGAGGAGCTGGAAGCCAGAAGAGCAAAATGGCAGCCGCGTAAACCAAAGATTACAACAGGATATCTTGCCAGATATACTGCTATGGTTACATCAGGTAACCGAGGTGCCGTCTTAGAAGTTCCTAAGAGTTAAGCGTGAGGGTAATATATAATAATGAAAATGTACACCGAAAAAGCTATGAGTGGAGGTTAGTATGAAGTTATCAGGATCACAAATTGTTATAGAATGTTTAAAAGAACAGGGAGTTGATACCGTATTCGGTTATCCCGGAGGTGCAATTCTTCATATATATGATGAGCTTTATAAGCACAGTAATGAGATTAGACATATACTTACATCTCATGAGCAGGGTGCTGCTCATGCTGCGGACGGATATGCCAGAGCAACCGGTAAGGTAGGAGTCTGTATGGCCACATCAGGTCCCGGAGCCACTAATCTGGTAACCGGTATTGCAACGGCTTATATGGACAGCGTACCCATAGTTGCCATAACTGCCAATGTAGCAAGAAATTATCTTGGCAGAGATTCATTTCAGGAGGTTGATATAGCAGGCATTACAATGCCGATTACCAAGCATAATTTTATTGTAAAGGATGTTACCAAACTTGCGGACACATTAAGACGGGCCTTTCGTATAGCTAAGAGTGGAAGACCCGGTCCTGTACTGGTAGATATTACTAAGGATGTAACTGCACCAACAAGCTTAACAGAATACGAAAGGGAGGAGCCGCTGCCAATTCCGCGCAGTACAGAATTTATAACAGAAGAAGATTTGCAATCGGCTGCAGAAATGATCAGTAAGTCAAAAAAGCCCTTTGTGTTTATAGGAGGCGGTGCTGTTATATCCGGTGCCTATGAAGAAGTAAAAGAATTTGTCAATAAGGTTGATGCACCTGTGGCTGATTCACTTATGGGAAAGGGTGCATTTGACGGTACGGATATAAGATATACCGGCATGGTTGGCATGCACGGAACGAAGGCCTCTAATCTGGGAATTACGGAATGTGATTTACTTATTACTATCGGGGCAAGATTCTCTGATAGGGTAACCGGTAATGCAGAGAAATTCGCACGTAAGGCCAAAGTACTGCAGATTGATATCGATCCTGCGGAAATAAACAAGAATATCAGGGCTCACCAATCTATTATTGGAGATATAAAAGAAGTATTGATAAGACTCAACAGGATGTTAAAGCAGCAGGATCATAAGGAATGGATCAAGCACATTATTGAGCTGAAGGACAGATTCCCGTTAAATTACAGAAAAGATATTCTTACCGGACCGTATATATTAGAGAAGCTGTATGAGCTTACTGATGGAAAGGCTATTATAACAACCGACGTAGGTCAGCATCAGATGTGGGCATCACAGTATTACAAATATACATCGCCCAGAACCTTCATTACTTCCGGCGGATTAGGTACTATGGGTTATGGTCTTGGGGCTTCTATAGGAGCTAAGATCGGCATGCCTGATACAACTGTAGTTAATATCGCGGGGGACGGCTGCTTTAGAATGAACATGAATGAAATTGCAACTGCATCCCGTTATAATATTCCTATTATAGAAATAGTATTTAACAATCATGTGCTTGGTATGGTACGTCAATGGCAGACCTTATTCTACGGAAAGAGATATTCAAACACCACTCTTTCTGACAAGGTGGATTTTGTCAAGGTTGCCCAGGCTTTAGGTGCAAAGGCCTACCGTATAACAAAACCCGATGAGGTAGAGGGAGTACTTAGGGAAGCCCTTAGCTTGAATGAGCCTGTTGTAATTGACTGTATCATAGACAGTGATGATAAGGTATGGCCTATGGTTCCTCAGGGAGCAGCTATTGATGAGGTGTTCTCGGAAGAAGATTTAAAGGATAAGTAAATAAAGCATATTGACAAAAAAATAACATAGTCTTATAATAATAACACTACTTTACTAAACTAAAGTTATACTATATTACAATACAGTAGTTTTTACATTAAATTGAGGAGAATAAATAAAAATAATTTTAAAAGGAGGATAAATCCTCCGTTATAAGTATTGTAAAAATAAAATATATCGAGGAGGATAAACCATGGGAAGAATTTATAATTTTTCAGCCGGACCGGCCATGCTTCCGGAAGAAGTGCTTAAGGAAGCCGCAGACGAAATGCTTGACTATAGAGGGTCAGGAATGTCTGTTATGGAGATGAGTCATAGATCAAAGATCTATGAAGGAATAATCCAGGAAGCTGAGAAGGACTTAAGAGAATTAATGAATATTCCGGATAATTACAAGGTACTGTTCCTGCAGGGAGGAGCCTCGCAGCAGTTTGCCGCTGTTCCTATGAATCTGATGAAGAATAAGGTTGCAGATTATATCATAACCGGACAGTGGGCTAAGAAGGCATACCAGGAAGCAAGTATTTACGGAAAAGCCAATGCGATTGCTTCATCTGCAGATAAAACATTTTCATATATACCTGATTGCTCGGATCTTCCTATATCAGAGGATGCTGACTATGTATATATATGTGAGAACAATACCATATACGGTACAAAGTTTAAAACTCTTCCAAACACTAAGGGAAAGACTCTTGTAGCAGATGTATCCTCCTGTTTCTTATCAGAACCTGTTGATGTAACAAAATATGGTGTGTTATTTGGAGGCGTACAGAAGAATATCGGACCTGCAGGTGTAGTGATAGTAATAATAAGAGAGGATTTAATTACTGAAGATACTTTACCCGGAACTCCAACCATGCTGAAGTACAAGATTCATGCAGATAGTGCATCCTTGTATAATACACCTCCGGCATACGGTATATATATTTGCGGAAAGGTATTCAAATGGATTAAAAGCATGGGCGGCTTGGAAGCCATGAAGAAAAAGAATGAGATTAAGGCTAAGCTTCTGTATGATTATTTGGATGAAAGCAAGCTGTTTAAGGGAACTGTAGTAAAAGAGGATCGTTCTTTAATGAATGTACCGTTCATAACAGGCAGTGAAGAGCTGGATGCCAAATTTGTAAAGGAAGCTAAAGCAGCAGGTCTTGAGAACCTTAAAGGACATAGAACGGTAGGAGGCATGAGAGCGAGTATATATAATGCCATGCCATATGAAGGCGTGCAGGCTCTTGTTGACTTCATGAAGAAATTTGAGGCTGAAAATCTGTAGGAGGGGAGGATAATACTGTGAAATACAAATGTCTTAATCCAATTGCATCAGTAGGACTTGATATTTTTCCCGACAATTACACAAAGGTTGACGATATAAATGAAGCTGATATGATTTTGGTAAGAAGTGCAGTTATGCATGATATGCAGTTTCCGGACAACCTTAAGGCTATTGCAAGAGCAGGAGCCGGTGTTAATAATATACCCCTTGATAAGTGTGCTGAACAGGGAATTGTAGTATTTAACACCCCCGGTGCGAATGCCAACGGTGTTAAGGAGCTGGTTGTAGCCGGTCTTATGCTGGCATCCCGTGATATTATCGGCGGCGTCAACTGGGTTCAGAGCATAAAGGGCGAAGAAGGCATCAGCAAGCTGGTTGAAAAAGGAAAGAAACAGTTCGCCGGCAAGGAAATCAAGGGCAAGAAATTGGGTGTTATCGGACTTGGAGCTATTGGTGTATTAGTTGCAAATGCTGCTGTTCATTTAGGAATGACCGTATATGGTTATGATCCGTTTATTTCCGTAGACAGTGCATGGAACCTGTCAAGAGGTGTAATTCATGTAAAGAGCAGAGATGAAATCTACAAAGACTGTGACTACATTACCGTTCATACTCCTCTTATTGCGGATGACAATCCTGATACCAACACAAAAGAAATGATTAATAAAGAATCTATCGGAAAGATGAAGGACGGTGTCATTATCCTGAACTTCTCCAGAGACCAGCTGGTTAATGACGACGATATGGGAGAAGCATTAAAATCAGGCAAGGTGGCTAAGTATGTTACCGATTTTCCTAATGATAAAACCGCCAACATGGAGGGAGTAATTGCCATTCCTCATCTGGGAGCATCTACCGAGGAATCCGAGGATAACTGTGCAATGATGGCAGTCAAGCAGCTTATAGATTATATGGAGAACGGCAATATAAAGAATTCTGTTAACTATCCTAACTGCGATGCCGGAGTATGTAATACACAGGGACGAGTAGCCATACATCATAGGAACATACCTAAGATGCTTACTCAGTTTACCGGCAGCTTTGCAGCTCTTGATGTTAACATAGAAAATATGGTTAATAAGAGTAGAGGCGATTATGCTTATACTGTAATTGACATAGATACATCCGTAAATGGCGATGTGGTTAATAAACTTAACGCTATAGAGGGAGTATTAAAGGTTAGGGTTGTAAAATAGCCTTTTCAAAAGTATTAGGGGGATTATAAGGAAAACGCTTTATTAAGAATCTTTGTCTTAATAGAGCGTTTTCTGCATTTTAATATAAAATGTGATATTTTATGTAACAGCAGCTTGCATTTTAAACAAAATAACTTAAAATAATATATAGTTATAGTTTTGCTAAGAATCAATAGGTCTTATCGGGTCTTAAGATTTTAGGCAGGCAATATATATTAATAATATTAATAATCAGGAGGAATACCAAGTGGCAGTTATTAACCCGTTTATTTGTACAAGACCTAACAGAGCAGCAGCTCATAGAGTCGCTGCATTACCCTATGATGTATATAATCGCAAGGAAGCAAAGCAGGAGATATTGAGGGAACCGTTATCCTTCTTAAGAATAGACCGTGCTGAGACTAATTTTGGCGACGAGGTTGACACATATGATCCGAAAGTATATGTGAAGGCAAAAGAGCTTTTGCAGGAAATGATTGATCAGGGAACCCTAGAGGTTGATAATGAAGAATGTTATTATGTATATGAGCTTGTAATGGATGGAAGATCTCAAACAGGCCTTGTTGCCTGTGCGTCGGTGGATGATTATCTTAATAATGTAATAAAAAAACACGAAAACACCAGAGAGGATAAGGAGCTGGACAGAATCCGACATGTTGACATCTGTAATGCACAGACAGGACCGATTTTCCTTGCGTACCGTTCCAAGGAGGAAATCAATACCGTTATAGATGAGGCTAAGAAGGAAGAGCCGCTGTACTATTTTGATTCGCCAGACGGAATAGGTCATCATGTATGGAGGATTTCAGACAGGGAGAAGATTAGCTGTCTAAAGAATGCTTTTTTAAAGATTTCAAAGATTTATATCGCAGACGGTCACCATAGATCGGCATCGGCTGTGAAGGTGGGATTAAAAAGAAGGAATGAGAATCCCGGCTATACAGGTAATGAAAGATTCAATTATTTTCTTTCTGTGCTGTTTCCCCATGACCAGCTTAAGATTTTACCATATAACCGGGCAGTCAGGGATCTGAACGGATTAAGTAAAGAGCAGTTTCTTAACAGGATAAAGGAGAATTTTGAGGTATCGGAGCATGGGAGTACACCTTGTTCTCCTGAAGAAAAGGCTTCTTTCGGAATGATTCTGGACGGCATCTGGTACCGGCTTAAGGCGAAAGAATCCATAAGGAATACTCAGGATCCGGTGGAATCATTGGATGTTTCAATTCTACAGAACCATCTTCTTAGTCCTATTCTTGGCATTGGGGATCCGAGGGTCGACAAAAGAATTGATTTTATCGGAGGGATCCGGGGTCTTGGTGAGCTTGAAAGAAGAACCGCTGCAGATATGCGTGTCGCCTTCTCTATGTTTCCTACATCCATAACAGAGTTGTTTGAGGTGTCAGATGCAGGAAAGCTTATGCCGCCAAAATCCACATGGTTTGAACCTAAGCTTCGCAGTGGATTATTTATTCATTCACTGTCATAACAGCTTAAACATATATATGAAAAGGAGGAAACTATGAAGACTTTAAAAGGAACTAAAACATTGGAGAATCTTATGAAATCCTTTGCGGGTGAGTCTCAGGCAAGAATGAGATACACATACTTTGCTTCTGTAGCAGGTAAAGAGGGATACAAACAGATACAGAATATCTTTTTGGAGACCGCTGAGAACGAGAAGGAGCATGCAAAGGTATTTATGAAATTTGCTTTGCAATATCTTGATGAGAATCCTGCTCCGGTTGAGATTAACGCTACATATCCGTTTGCATATGGTGATACGGTTGCTAATCTAAAGTCCGCAGCAGCCGGAGAGCATGAGGAGGCAGAAGTTGATTATCCTGCTTTTTCAAAGATTGCCAAGGAAGAGGGCTTTGATGATATTGCCGAACGTTTTCTGTTAATTGCTCAGGCTGAAAAGCATCATGAGGAAAGATATCTTAAGCTGCTGGAAAATATTGAAACCGGCAAAGTGTTTAAGAAGGATGAGAAGGTATTCTGGAAATGCTTAAATTGCGGCTATGTTCATGAAGGAGATGAAGCTCCTGAACTCTGCCCTGCATGTGTTCATGCACAAGCTTACTTCCAGCTTCTTGACGATTGCTTCTAAGGTATGAATTGAAGCTATATTACCTCCCGGGTTTCTTCCGGGAGGTTTTATATGCAAATCAGAATAATTGTGGTAATATATAGTAATAAGAAAGAAGGATTTATAAAAACATCAATGAAATATTTTCTCTTTCCTACTTATGTAATATTATGCTATAATACACGATAAGCAGATTAGTTTAGAGGAGACGAATGATGAATAATATTTTTAATCTTGACAACCCGTTTTTTACAGCATTGGGCAAGATTTGTGATATGATTGTTTTAAGCTTATTGTATTTAATTGTGTGTCTGCCTATTATTACAATCGGTCCTGCCAGCACAGCTTTGTATTATACAGTCGTTAAGGTTATCCGACGGGGAAGAAGCTATATATTCAGAGAATTCTTTAAGTCATTTAAACTTAATTTTAAGCGTGGTGCCATCGTGGGTGCAATACTGACAATAATTTTTGTCGTTTTGTATTTTGACCTGATATTTGCTTATGGCATATCTTCACCGGATAACTCAACAGGTTCATTGATGATGGGTTTATTTATCGGACTTACATTTTTGACAGTTGCATTCTCAGTATATGTATTTCCTGTTCTTTCAAGATTTGATATGACTGTTAAGCAATTGGCAAGAGCGGCTGCATTTATGTCATTAAGGCATTTACTGTTTACTGTTCTTATGATTTTGGTTAATGCAGCATCAATTATTATAGTATATATATTTTTTCCGTTTGTGTTTATAGCTCCTGCATTATCTGTATTTGTTAATTCTTTTATGATGGAGCGGATATTTAAGAAATATATGCCTGAATCTGAGGGACCCGGTGAGGTGACCGGAAAGGATGAATGGTATTTAGAATAGAATGTTACGACATCTAATAAGGTAGGAGGAATACATATGTCAGAAAAATTAACTGATATTTTCGGTATAGACGTGTTTAGCGATGATGTAATGATAGAAAAATTACCGAAGAAGACTTATTTGGCTCTTAAAAAGACAATAGAGACCGGTGAGGAGCTTGACCCCGGTGTTGCAGAGGTGGTTGCAAATGCCATGAAGGACTGGGCTATTGAACATGGTGCAACCCACTATACGCATTGGTTCCAGCCTATGACCCAGGTTACAGCTGAAAAGCATAATTCCTTTCTAAGCTATGCGTCCGATGGAAGAGTTATTATGGAGTTTTCGGGTAAGGAGTTAATTAAGGGAGAACCGGATGCTTCTTCATTCCCATCGGGAGGTCTTCGTGCCGCATTTGAGGCTAGGGGTTATACGGCTTGGGATTGTACTTCGCCTGCTTTTTTGCGCGAGGACGCTTTAGGTGTGACATTGTGTATTCCAACCGCATTTTGTTCCTATACCGGAGAAGCCTTGGATATGAAGACGCCGCTTCTCAGATCAATGGAGGCTCTTAACACACAGGCTGTCCGCATTCTAAGATTATTCGGCAATACAGAGGTTACCTGTGTTAAGCCCACTGTCGGACCGGAGCAGGAATATTTCCTGATTGATAAGGCTAAATATCTGAGGCGGGATGACCTCATATATTCCGGCAGAACTCTGTTTGGTGCAATGCCTCCTAAGGGGCAGGAGATGGAGGATCATTATTTTGGATGTATTAAAGAACGCGTAGCATCATTTATGAAGGAATTAAATATAGAGCTGTGGAAAATGGGAGTGACTGCAAAGACACATCATAATGAGACTGCTCCCGGACAGCATGAGCTGGCAACCATATATTCTACAGCAAATATAGCTACAGACCATAATCAACTGGTTATGGAGTGCATGAAGCGAATTGCAAATCGACATAATATGGTATGTCTGCTTCATGAGAAGCCATTTGCGGGTGTGAACGGCTCAGGTAAGCACAACAACTGGTCTATGATTACGGATACGGGCATTAACCTGCTTAAGCAGGGTAAAGCACCTCATAAGAATATGCAGTTTTTGCTGTTTTTAACAGCAGTCATAAAGGCTGTCGATAAGTATGCAGATATTCTTAGGGTTTCTGCGGTGAATCCGGGCAATGACCACAGACTGGGAGAGGATGAAGCACCTCCGGCAATTATTTCCGTATTTATAGGCTCACAGCTTGAGGATTTACTTAATCAGATTATGAATAACGGAGAGATAACCGGAAGTGAGGAGCGTGTAAAAATTAATGTCGGTGTTCACTCAATTCCGGAGCTTTATAAGGACGGTGCAGACAGAAACCGTACTTCTCCATTTGCATTTACAGGTGATAAATTTGAATTCAGAATGGTTGGCTCATCTATGTCTGTGGGCACTGCCAACATGGTTATAAATACAATAGTTGCAGATGTGCTGTGTGATATGGCGGATGAACTGGAGAAAACCAAGGATTTTGACAGTGCTGTTCTTGAGCTTATCAGGAAGACCATAAGTGAACATAAGCGAATAATTTATAACGGAAACGGCTATTCAAAGGAATGGATTGAGGAGGCTGAAAGAAGAGGGCTTTCCAATCTTAAATATATGGTTGAAGCAATACCTGCACTTGTAACCGATAGGGCTGTTGATTTATTTGAACGCCATAAGGTACTGTCAAAATCAGAGCTTATTGCCCGTAGGGATGTACTGTATGATTCATATTCCAAAGCAATCAATATAGAAGCAAAGACTATGATTATGATGGCAAGCTCGCAGTATATACCGACTGTTATTAAGTATACCAAGCTTCTGGCTGAGTCAATCAACTCTGTGAAGAATGCCGCACCTGAT
This sequence comes from Clostridiales bacterium, assembly GCA_012837605.1. GTDB lineage: Bacteria > Bacillota > Clostridia > Lachnospirales > Lachnospiraceae > Mobilitalea. The sequence goes on from DUQV01000128.1 coordinate 14,001, forward strand.
GCGGATATATGTGTACAGAAGGAGCTTCTTGTGGAAGCCTCCAATCTCTTAGCCGAGGCTCAGGCTGCCCTAAAGACTCTTAAGAAATTGGTGAAGGAAGCTGAGGAAATCACATGCTTTAAGGAAAAAGCGGAATTCTTCTGTCACAAGATAAGACCTGTCATGGCAGAGCTTCGCACACCTATAGATGCTCTGGAATGTATAGTTGATAAAGAGCTGTGGCCTGTTCCCAATTATGGAGAGCTGTTATATGAATTATAAGATAATACTGCAATAAATAAAAAAATATAAAGGGACATTTATACGCGGACTTTTTATAAGTCCGGTATGGATGTCCTTTTTCGTTGAAGATATGTCACAAAAAAACCTTGACATAACATATAATATATTATATATTTTGATTATCAAAATATTTGTATAACAAAATATTAATCTGTATAACTTACGATGGATTTAGGAGTGGATTTGGTGAAGGAAAAGTTTTTAGAAATAAATAAAATATTGGTAGAAATCTATGACGATGTAAACCATATTGAAGAGTATTCAATTAAAAATGGAGAATTCAAGGACCTTTCGATTACTGAAATCCACACAATAGAGGCAGTTGGTCTGTACGGGTCAAGGACTATGTCCGAGATAGCATCAAGGCTGGAGATAACAATGGGAACACTGACAACAGCCATTGATAAGCTTATTAAAAAAGGTTATGTGGAACGCTCAAGGAGTAATATTGACCGCAGAATTGTTAATGTCAGGCTTACCAACAGAGGAAAGCTTGCTTACCGCATACACGAGAAGTTCCATCTGGACATGGTAAGGGCGATTATGGATGACTTTAGTGAAGAAGAGGAAGAAATACTGCTTTCAGCCCTCAGGAAGCTGAATAAGCATTTGAAGGATATTTATATGCCTAACAGAGCGTAATCCGGTATGGATTTTATTCTGTTGGAGACATTCCTGTAAGGAACAAACAACGACAGCCTTAATAGGAGGACAACATGATAAGACATGTCAGTATTATAGGCACCGGCAGTTATTTGCCGGAGCATATTATGAATAACGATGATTTAAGCAGATTGGTTGATACAAGCGATGAGTGGATAAGGACCAGGACAGGTATTGGTGAGCGTAGAATTTCCGTAAGCATGAGCACCTCCGATTTGGCTTATGAGGCCGGAGCTGCTGCATTAAGAAATTCAGGGCTGGAGCCCGAGGATATTGATCTGATTATATGTGCGACTATCACTCCGGATTACTTTATGCCATCCTGTGCTTGTATGGTTCAAGACAGATTGGGTGCGGTAAATGCCGCAGCATTTGACCTGACTGCAGCATGTACGGGGATGATATATGGGATGGTAACCGCCGAGCAGTTTATTAAAACCGGCATGTATGACAATGTGCTGGTCATTGGTGCAGAGACATTATCTAAGATACTTGACTGGGAGGACCGTTCCACATGTGTATTGTTTGGAGATGGTGCAGGAGCGGTAGTAATGTCAGGTACTGACCGGGGGCTTAAGCTTTCAGCAACCAATCTTGAATCAGATGGCAGCAAATACGAGCTTTTAACATGTCCGGCCATTCCATTGGATAATCCCTGTGTGAATACTGAGTTTATAGAAGCCGAAACTGATTTGAATGAGATAACCGGGGCAGAAATGTCCGCTCAGTCGATGATAAAGGCGGCAGGACAGTCGAAGATAAGAATGCTTGGACAGGAGGTATTCAAATATGCTGTCCGTACTGTTACAGATAATATAAGGGTTTTATTATGCAAGGCAAACTTGGATATTGAGGATATAGCATACATTGTTCCTCATCAGGCAAACCAAAGAATTATTGAACAGGCTTCAAAGACCGTCAAGATACCTATCGATAAGTTTTTCATGAACTTGGACCGGTATGGCAATACTTCGGCAGCAAGTATTGGAATTGCACTTGACGAGCTTGTGGCGGGCAATATGCTCAGCAAGGGAGATAAGGTTATTCTTGTCGGATTTGGAGGAGGAATGACGAGCGGAGCTGTCCTGCTTGAACGGACCTGATATTTATAATGTGGTTTTATGATCCGGTATCTGTCTGTGCATACCGGGTGATGAAATAAATATAAAACATTTTATACCTAAAGGAGGATTTTTAACATGGATCTTAACAAAATAAAAGAGGTTGTAGCAGATCAATTGGGAGTTAATATTGCTGATTTAAAACCGGAGACATCTTTAACGGATGACTTGAATGCAGATTCCTTAGACCTTTTCCAGATTATTATGAGTCTTGAGGAAGAGTTTGGTATTGAGATTCCTACAGAGGATACGGAAAACATTAAGACTATAGGTGATATTGAAGCTTATCTTGAGAAAAGAAAAGAGTAAGCAGCAAAAAGCGGCAGATAATTCAATCTATGTAGATAGGAGCTGGAAGCAATGAAATCACGGGTATGTGAGATGTTAGGGATTGAATATCCCATATTCCAAGGAGCAATGGCATGGATTGCCAATGCTTCCCTGGCAGCAGCGGTGTCAGAGGCAGGAGGATTAGGAATTATCGCCGGAGGAACGGCGCCTGTGGAGCTGATAAGAAAAGAAGTTAGAAAAGCTAAGGAAATCACTTCAAAGCCTATCGGAGTCAATATTATGCTGCTTAGCCCTTATGCTGATGAAATGGCTAAGATGGTGTGTGAAGAAGGAGTAAAGGTTGTTACCACAGGAGCAGGTACACCGGGGAAATATATGGACATGTGGAAGGCTCACAATATAAAGGTTATTCCTGTTGTACCCTCAGTTGCCATTGCCAAACGTATGGTGCGAAGCGGTGCGGATGCGGTAATAGCAGAAGGTGTCGAGGCAGGCGGGCATGTAGGTGAATTAACTACAATGGTACTTGTTCCGCAGATAGTTGATGCTGTTGATGTACCTGTTATCGCTGCCGGAGGTATAGGAGACGGAAGAGGAATGGCAGCCGCATTCATGCTGGGAGCTGATGCCGTTCAGGTGGGAACCCGTTTTCTAATTGCGTATGAATGTACAGTACATGAGAATTATAAGAAGAAGATACTAAATGCTAAAGATATCGATACCGTAGTTACAGGCAGACGCAGCGGACATCCGGTCAGGGTAATTAGGAATAAACTGAGCCGAAGCTTTCAGGAGCTTGATATGAAAGCAGCTCCGTTGGAAGAATATGAGAAGCTTGGAACGGGGGCACTTGCAAAGGCTGTTCTTGAAGGTGATATGGAATACGGCAGCATAATGGCAGGACAGATTGCCGCCATAGTGAACAAAGAGCAAAGCTGTAAGGAAATCATTACAGAAATGATGAAAGAAGCGGATGAACTGCTGAACAGAAGTTGGAGATAATCCACAGCAGTACATAAGATGCACATATTAACAAAATCTGACAGAATGGAGGCTGCCACGTGGAAAAGATAGCATATTTATTTCCCGGTCAGGGTTCACAATATATTGGCATGGGAAAGGAGCTTTATAACAATTATCAGGAATGCAGAGAAGTATTTGATGAGGCGGATGAGAGGTTAAATATTAAGCTCTCCGTTATGATGTTTGAGGGCAGTAAGGAAAATCTTGACCGTACCGAATATACACAACCTGCAATCGTTGCTATGTCAATAGCAGCTTATAAGGCTCTGTCAAGACACGGTATTAAGCCGTATGTAACGGCCGGTTTGAGTCTTGGGGAATACTCATCACTTACTGTCAGCGGAGTATTTACCCTGTCACAGGTTATTCCTCTGGTACAAAAGCGCGGCAGGTTCATGCAGGATGCGGTCCCTGAAGGTAAGGGAAAGATGTGTGCAATTCTCGGTCTTTCCGAAGATAAGGTGAAAGAGGCATGTGATAAAGCCAAGAGCATCGGCTTGGTAGAACCGGCCAATTATAATTGTCCCGGCCAGATTGTTATAGCCGGGGAGGTTAAGGCTGTTGATGAAGCAGCAAATATCGCCAAGGTACTGGGAGCATTACGGTGTGTATCCCTTCCGGTAAGTGCACCGTTTCATACTAAGATGCTTGCTTCTGCGGCTGATAACTTAAGGATTGAACTGGATAAGCTGACTCTTGGTGAGATGATGATTCCCGTAATCAGTAATGTGACTGCCGACTATATTAACAGTGTGGCTGAGGTTAAGAGTCTGCTTTATGAGCAGGTAATGAGCAGCGTGCTTTGGGAACAGACTATACGCAGGATGACAGCGGATGGTGTCAGGCATTTTGTTGAGATTGGTCCCGGCAGAACATTGTCAGGGTTTGTAAAGAAGATTGACCGAAGTCTCAACACTTATCATGTGGAAGATGAGACTTCTCTAAGAGAGACGGTCTCAGCATTAGAAGGCATATGTTGATTTTATATTATCAGTGGGGATGCTCACGAATTTTATAATCAAGCGATATTAGGAATGGAGAAGAAAATATGCTTAGTGGAAAAACAGCAATAGTAACAGGTGCCGGAAGAGGTATAGGAAGGGCGATAGCTCTACATTTTGCCAAGCACGGTGCAAGGGTTGTATTAAACTATCGAAACAGTATTGCTCAGGTGGAGGAGCTTCTGCATACTATAAGAGGTACGGGTGGTGAGGCAATTGCAGTTAAAGCGGACATTAGTAAAGAGGATGAGGCCAAGCACCTGATAGCAGAAGCAGTTAAGGAATATAAATCACTTGACATATTAGTTAACAACGCCGGAATAAATAAGGACAATCTTATGATTAGGATGTCTGAAGAGGAATTTAATAATGTAATCGATGTTAATCTGAAGGGTACATTTTTTTGTATGAAGCATGCCGCTTCTGTAATGCTGAAGCAGAGGTATGGAAAGATAATAAACATTTCCTCGGTCGTCGGTATTGCAGGAAATATTGGGCAGGCTAACTATGCTGCTTCAAAAGCAGGCATTATCGGTATGACCAAATCGGCAGCAAGGGAATTGGCAAGCAGAGGTATCACTGTGAATGCGGTAGCACCGGGCTTTATTCAGACAGATATGACAGATTCCCTGTCTGATAAGATTAAGGATGCCTGTATAGCGGCTATTCCTCTGGGGAGGTTTGGCAGAGCGGATGAAGTGGCCGGTGCGGTATGCTTTCTGGCTTCCGAAGCTGCCAATTACATAACCGGTCATGTCCTGCAGGTGGATGGCGGCATGGCTATGTAGCTGATTTTCGTAAGCACGAAATATGGCAAACATATTTCATACAGGAAGAGAGGTAAGTATGAATCACAGAGTTGTAATAACAGGCTTAGGAGCCGTTACACCAATCGGTAATACAGTAGAGGAATTTTTTGAAAATGTCAAATCCGGAGTATGCGGTATTGATTTTATCACTCACTTTGATACTGAGGACTATGCTGTAAAACTGGCAGCGGTTGTCAGGGATTTTGATCCTATGTTATATATGGATTTTAAAGAAGCAAAAAGAATGGACCGTTTTTC
>DUQV01000129.1 GCA_012837605.1 Clostridiales bacterium
CATGATATATATATAAGTTTAGCGGAGAATGAGGATGCTCCTTCTCTTAATCTGAGTAATTTCAGTTATAATGCAGCAGCAAAACCCGGTGATAAGCTGGGCTTGGTATTGAAGATTGTTAATAACGGTAATCAAACTGCGGTTTATCCTCGTATATATGTGGATGAGTCCAGCATTGGAACCACTAAGTTTATTAAAGATTTTTATACAGATTACATAGAGACGAGAAATGTTAAGTCAGACCACTCAATTGATGTAGAGATACCGTTGCTTGTTTCAAAAGAAAATATAGGTGGAATGAATGACCTGAAGCTTAATTTTGTTTATTTTGATGCAGAAGGTGTAGAGTATAAATCTTCAGTCACGATATATCCATATATTGAAGCAGAGGGAATCTCAGAAGACGGCACACCTATTATACTTATATCCAATGTATTGCAGTCGCCTAAAAAACCTGTTGCTGGAGAAAGACTCGAAGTATCATTTGATATGGTGAATAAAAGTGCAATGGATCTTAGTGAGCTTAGAATTTCGGTTAAGAATCTTTCCGGTAAAACATTTATTCCGGTAGCTTCTGATCCTTATATATATATCGGTGATCTTAAGGGTGGAGAAACCAAGAGAATTACCATACCTCTTACCGTGTCTGAGGACGCACAGGAAGGCTTGAACCATCTGTCAATTGAGTATTCCTATGTTGGTGGAGGAGACAGTATTGACATACCGATATTAGATGTTCAGAATGATTTGGGCAGTGCCAGTAAGCCAAGGCTTATTGTAAGTAAATATGAAGCTGATGTAGATGAGCTAAGGGCTGGCAGTATATTTAATTTTGATTTTGAGATACGCAATACCCATTCCTCTGTAGCTGCAAAGAATATTATAGTTACGGTATCCGGAAAATCCCAAAGCGGACAGGAGGTATTCTCCGTAACGCAGGGCAGCAACAGCTTCTTCGTCAGCAAGATCGGACCCGGAGAGACCTTTACAGATACTTTGGAGATGAAGATTAAGTCAGATACGGCAACCGGTGCATATCCCATAACTGTCACGATAGAGTACGAATATGACGGAATAGAACCAAATCCCACGACAGGAAAAATCGGTGAGACAGAAGAGCATGAGTTGAATATGCAGGTCGTTGAAAACGCCAGACCTGTAGTTGATTATGTAAATGTATATTCATGGGATGATGGTGTAAGAGTAAACAATCCTGCGAGCTTGGCATTTGAATTTTATAATATGGGAAAATCCCCATTAAATAATGTTACAGCCACAATAGAAGGAGACTTCATAAATTCCGGCGGCAACATGTATTATATAGGCAATGTAAATGCCGGTGACCGTTCCTATGTGGAATTTGAGGTTATTCCACTGGTAGAGGGAATGGCATATGGAGTTGTAAAGATAACCTACGAAGACAGCAATGGAGATGAGCAGGTTTACACCAAGGAATTTGAAGCATCTGTTATGGGGGAACAAATATGGAATCCTGATTTTAACGGTGATGGAGGAATGGATGTATTCAATCCTGTCATACCTGAGCCTAAGAAGGAAATCCTTCCTATATGGGCCTTTATAGCCGTGCAGATTGCTATATTAATAATATTTATCCCGGTTTCCAGAAAGGCTGTCATTAACATATATAAGAGCAAACTTCGTAAAAAGGAAGAGATGTATTAAATCCGCTACAGGATTATGAGTATAAAGGATATTAGTTCAGGTCATAAATTCGTAGTTTATTGAGAGATTGGAGGATACTATGAGTGATTTAAAAATAATTGGAAATAATGCAGCAGCGACAACCAATGAACCGGTCAATGTTCAAATTACACCCGGAAAAAGAACTTATACGAAGTCACGATCGGCTGTAAGCACTAAAGAAGCTGAAACTTACGAGGCGGCAGAAGATTTGTTAGAAGCCGAGGCTGATTATGAGGCTGCAGATGAGTTCACTGGAGAAGAAGGTTTTGAGGAAGATGCCGTTGAAGGCAGCGAATATGATGAGTCTGTAGAGGAAGGAGAATATACGGATTCAGACGTTATCGATGACGGATATACAGATCAGGGCTTCATAGATGAAGGATATATAGAACCGGGCTTCATAGATGACGGATATATAGATCCGGGATTCTTTGAAGAAGGATATATGGATCCCGGCATGGAGATGGGGATGGGAGAGGTGAAGGAACCTCTGCTTTCCTCCTGGCCGTTTGTAATTGGAATCTCAGCTGCAGTATTTGCTGTCAGTATAGTACTTGGTGTCTTATTAGCTAAGATGAGAATTAAAAAAGGAATTGATCTGTATGAGGATTAGTGATTTACTCAAAATGGGTCTTAAAAATCTGTTCAGAAGGAAAGTACGGACTGTATTGACTGTATTAGGTGTTGTTATAGGTTGTTTGTTCATAATTATAACAATTTCCATAGGTCATGGAATGGACAGAAGCTTTGAGACTCAGGTAAAAGAATACGGCAGCCTTACCGCAATAACCGTGGATACCTACGGTGCCATATACGATGAAGACGGCAACTGGGCGGGAAGCCAGGAGCAGAAGCTTACTAAGGATGTGGTTGAAAGGATTAAGGGCATTGATCATGTCAGGGCTGTGACACCTGTAATTTATGCAAATGGGAGATATATATCAGGTAAATATGAATCCTATGCTAATATTATGGTTATGGACAGAGCTGCCTTTGATGCCTTTGAATTTCCGGAACTGAGCTTTGGTGAATACCCTAATGATGTGGACAACAGCACGATTGTTTTCGGATATAATCAGCCATGGGAATTCTATGAACGCAACCCTACGTCATGGATGAATATGAAAAGTAAGCAGATTGATCTTCAAAAGGATAAGATATATTTTATATTTGATGAATGGCAGTATCAAAGAAATGAGAGAAAAAAAGAGTTCACCCTTCCATTGACCAATATAGCCAAGATGGTAGAAACCAAATCTGAATTTGATTATAATGCGTATATGGATCTGGAGTATTTTGAGAAAATATATATGCAGTACTGCAATACTCTGACCTTAGAGGACAGGAAGAAGGCTATGAAGGCACTGGAGGAGTTCCAACAGATCAGGCTTAACGTTGATAACATTGATCATGTTGAGGAAGTGCAGGATAAGATAAAAGAAATGGGTTACCAATCAAACAGTCTGATGCAGTATCTTAAACCTACAATTGAAGCATCAAAAACCCTGCAGCTTATATTTCTCTTCCTTGGGGCGGTGTCAATGTTCGTTTCAGCCATCAGTATTGCCAATACTATGGTTATGTCCATCTATGAAAGAACCAAGGAAATTGGTATTATGAAGGTCTTAGGATGCGTTATCAAGGATATACGTCTGTTGTTCCTGTTTGAAGCCGGAATGATTGGCTTTATCGGCGGCATGATAGGTGTCGGATTCAGTTATGCAGCATCTTATCTTATCAATAAATACGGCCAGCCGCTCTTTGGTGCCCTGGTTAACGGGGGAAGAACAATGGTAGGGGTTGAGGTCGCAGAGGCAACATATTCAATTATTCCGTTTTACCTGCCGCTTTTGGGACTGGCTATCTCCGTCATTGTTGGTCTTCTTTCAGGATACTTTCCTGCAAGACGTGCAACCAAGATTAGTGCTATAGAAGCCATAAGAACTGAGAATTAATTATTAGCAAATTATATATACTATTTAAAGCCATATCAGGGTACACAGGTCTGAACCGCACACCGATATAGGTACATTATTCAAACGGTGTAGAAAGTTCATGCTTGTGTGCCTTAGTGTTTTTGCGGTTTGCATTGTTTCAGTATAATTGATTTTTGATTAATATGTGTTATAATGAGAAAAAATGTTTAATGAGGTGAACGCCATGGTATGTAATTCCTGTGGAAGAAATATTAATAATGAAAATGCAAACTTTTGTGAATATTGTGGAGCTTCCGTTCGCGAAGGTTCTAATTATTATCAAAGCGAACCGCAAAATGCATCCGCACAGGTTCCGCCACACACACCTATGCAGGCCATAGAGGTTGGCAATAACGAAAAGCCGGTTTCATTTCTAAACTGGCTTGGCACGCATTTTATCAAGCTTATTCCCTTTGTGGGAGGATTGGTATATTTCGTGATGCTGTTGATATGGTCTTTTGACAGCAATACTGCCGAAAGCAAGAGAAATTGGGCACGGGCAAAATTAGTTTATATGTTGGTTATGTTTTTGATTGCCATGGTGTTTGTTATAATGATTATTATGATGTTTAATGATCCGGTGTTTAAGGAAACATTTTGGGAGTCATTTAATAAAGAGATGGAGTTATATGAGGATCTATATAAAAACTACAGCTATTAAACAGAGAGGAAGATTGACATGAGTAAAATAAGGACCAGATTTGCACCGAGTCCAACCGGTAAAATGCATGTGGGAAATTTAAGAACAGCATTATACGAGTATTTAATAGCCAAGCATGAGAATGGTACTTTTATCTTACGAATCGAGGATACAGACCAAGAGCGATATGTTGAGGGAGCTGTAGATATAATATACCGTACCCTTGAGGGTACAGGACTTATTCACGATGAAGGACCTGACAAGGACGGTGGGTACGGTCCTTATGTTCAGAGTGAGCGGGTGGCAGCAGGTATCTATATGAAGTATGCCAAGGAGCTGGTGGACAAGGGTGCCGCTTATTACTGCTTTTGCTCAAAAGAACGTTTGGCTTCATTGAAACAAACAGTAGGAAATGCGGACGAAGACGATGATGATGAAGTTAAGATAATTACTAAGTATGACAAGCATTGTCTTCATCTGTCCAAGGAGGAAATCGAGGAAAAACTGGCAGCGGACGTTCCTTATGTAATACGCCAGAACATACCGGCAGGAGGGACAACCACCTTCCATGATTCAATATATGGAGAAATAACCGTAAGCAATGAAGAGCTTGATGATATGGTACTTATCAAGTCAGACGGTTATCCAACATATAATTTTGCCAATGTGGTTGATGATCACCTTATGGAGATAACCCATGTGGTCAGAGGAAATGAATATCTGTCTTCAACTCCGAAGTATACCAGGCTTTATCAGGATTTCGGATGGAAGGAGCCCGTATATGTGCATCTGCCGCTGATTACGAATGAAGAGCACAAAAAGCTCAGCAAAAGAAGCGGTCATTCCTCATATGAGGATTTAATAGAGCAGGGCTTTATATCGGAGGCTATCATTAATTTTGTAGCCTTACTGGGATGGAGCTCCCCAAACAACACTGAAATCATGTCCCTTGACGAGCTTATAAGAGATTTCGATTACCGGAATATCAATAAATCACCGGCAGTATTTGATATTGTTAAGCTTCGCTGGATGAATGGGGAATATCTGAAGAAGATGGACGAGGAAAAATTCTATAATATGGCCCTTCCTTATATCAAGACCGTGATTAATAAAGATTTGGACTTCAGAAAGATAGCGAACTTGGTAAAGACAAGGATTGAAACCCTATGTGATATAGGTTCTTTGATAGATTTCTTTGAAGAGCTTCCCGATTATGATGTCGGGATGTTTACTCACAAGAAGATGAAGACAAACACAGAAAACTCACTTGCTGCATTAACTGAGCTTCTGCCTAGATTTGAAGCTTTAGAGGATTATTCAGAGCCTTCTGTCGAGGAGGTAATCAAATCCTATATTGCCGAGAAGCAGATAAAAAACGGACAGGCTTTATGGCCGGTCAGAACGGCTGTATCAGGTAAGCTGTCGACACCGGGAGGTGCCTATGAGATTATGAGCATACTCGGTAAAGAAGAAAGCTTAAGACGTATTAGAATTGCTATTGACAAACTAAGCAGGGCATTAAATACATGAGATTAAATCAGGCACAGAAAAATGCCATATGTCATAAGGATGGACCTATGCTGGTGCTGGCAGGTCCCGGCTCCGGAAAGACTTTGGTAATAACTGAACGAACGAAATATCTGATACAGGAATATAATATTCCCGAAGAGAATATTCTGGTGATTACATTTACCCGAGCGGCAGCAGGTGAGATGAAGGAGCGTTTTTTAAGATTATTAGGGGTAAGCCGCACAGATGTCGGTTTTGGAACATTTCATAGTATCTTCTTTACAATTCTAAGACATGCCTATAGCTTAAGTCCTGAAAATATCATTAGAGAGGACGAAAGACGGGCATGTCTTAAGGATATTGTGTCCGGTATGGGTCATGAATACGAGGATGAAAATGAGTATATATCTGAGCTGTTATCTGAAATCAGTATGGTAAAGGGTAACAGAATCGAGCTTTCAACCTATTATTCCTTAAGCTGTGCAGATGAAGTTTTCAGAAACATCTACCGGGAATATAATAGGAGAATCAGAAAGCATAACAAAATAGATTTTGATGATATGCTTCTTCTTTGTTATGAGCTTTTATCCGAAAGACAGGATATTCTAAAGCTTTGGCAGAGTAAATTCAGATATATATTAATCGATGAGTTCCAAGACATCAATATACTCCAGTACGAAATTGTCAGGATGTTGGCCGCACCTGAAAACAACCTGTTCATTGTTGGGGATGATGATCAGTCTATCTACCGTTTTCGAGGGGCAAAGCCGGAGATTATGCTGAATTTCCCGACGGATTATCCCGACAGCAAAAGAGTCCTTCTAAATATTAATTACAGGTCTAATACTCATATTATTAAAGCAGCAGGCAATCTGATTTCCCATAATAAAAACCGGTTTGATAAGGAACTTGCGGCCAATATTAAAGATGGCGGTGAGGTTATAGTTGAGCGATTTGAAACCATGTCTGAACAAAACATAAGGCTTGCTGAGGAGATTTTAAAATTAGCGGAAGATAAGAAATCCTTATCCGGCATGTGTATATTGGTGAGGACGAACCTGGGAGCAGGAGCAGTTATTCAGAAAATGATCGAATATAATATTCCCTTTATTGCAGGAGATAATCTTCCGAATATATATGACCATTGGATTACACAGGATATAATATCCTATATAAAGATTGCAATGGGAGAGACGAGTCGTAGTTTGTATCTTAGAATTATTAACAGACCGGCCCGCTATATCGGAAGGGAATGCTTTGTTAATCCTAATGTTAATATAAGAGATATCGAAGAGTATTATGAAGATAAGGAATGGATGAAAAAAAGAATCGAACAGTTTGAGTATGATCTGGCTATGCTTTCAAAGATGAAACCGTTCGCAGCGATTCAATATATAAGAAGAGGTATAGGGTATGAGGATTTTTTAAGGGATTATGCCGTCCGGCGGAAGATGAAGCCGGAGGAATTAATAGATATCCTTGATGAGCTTCAGGAAAGTGCCAGAGGTTTTGATACATATACCGATTGGTTTTTGTATATGGAAGAATACAAAGAGGAGCTTAAGAAACAGGAAAGCATTATAAACAGAAAGAAAACCGATGGTGTACATATAATGACCATGCACAGCTCTAAAGGATTGGAGTTTTCAACCGTGTTCATCGTGGATGCCAATGAGGGCATTATGCCTCATAAGAAATCGGTCCTGCCTGAAAGCATTGAAGAAGAGAGAAGATTATTCTATGTAGCAATGACAAGAGCAAAAAAGAAGCTATATATCTTCAGTTCCGGGCAGCGCTATAATAAAGCAATGCTCCCGTCCAGATTTATAGCTGAGCTTTGTTATACAGACTTCTTCTAAACGGGCCATCCCGGCTTCTACTGAGGCAGCATGATAGACAGTCTCCATGATAGGTATACTAATACACACCTTGATTTCATAAATGCTTAATGACTGCGTTAACATATTCTCTATTTGTCTTTGCTACATAAAAATGTTCATTCACCTCAATGATAACAGTATCTTTCGGTGCATTCTCGGCCTTTTCAATATAAATGTATATTGGCTTATTACTATGATTACTATGATAAAATGCTCTATAATAATATGTAACCGTTTGTTCTTGGATTCACCTAAGATAGTTAATGAACCTAATATGTTATCCATTAACTGCTTCTGTTCTAAATCTTGCACAGCCCATGTTACAAAGACATTACTTGATTGCAAATCAGGATGTAATTTCTTGCAATCATCAATTATTGCTTCTATTTGTTCTTCTTTTTCCTTACTTATATTTATATAATCCTTGTTCCGTTCGTTAATCATTAAGAATCCTGTGAAACCTAATGTAACAAGTATTATTATGACGATGAATATAATTAATTTTTTATGTAGCATCGATATCCCCTTTCACTAATTGGATAAATTGATACTCACATAGTTCCAGACCCAACAGCCATTGTTGCTAACATATCCCATAATTCACATTTTACTTTATTTTACTTTCTATTATTATATCCCAACCCAAGTAGTAATTCAACATGCATATTACTAAAATATGGAACAGCATTTATTGTATATTCGGATTAAGATTGTAATATATCCCTAACATGCTACATAATTACATTATTTAACTAAATGGTATTTACATATAATGTCATATTATGTATAATTGGTAGACTAAAGATTGAGTAGAAATCTTATGACAATACAAACATATGATATAAAATGCTTTTAATGCTACTTCTTTTGTCTCCTTTAGATACATAAAAGGCTCCTTTCGGAGCCTTATGAGAGTCCGGATTTTTGTCCGCACCCCCGTCTCAGTATCGAAGCACCCTGATTAATCGGTGATTATTTATTCTTCATCCTCATCAAATTCAAAATCTTCAATAACATCGTCAAACATCTCATCGAACTCCTGTGTATCCAAAATCTCTTCAAATGCATCAGCCACTGCCTCGAATTCATCATCATCTTCAATACTCAGCAGATGGGGTTCATCATCTTCATTTTCTTGGATAAAGCGATACAGAAATACATTACCGTCTTCCTCCCCCTCTATGGGTTGAAGGGCAATGTAATCCTTATCGTCCACAGTAAAAATATCCAGCACTATACATTGCAGCTCTGTGCCATCATCCAGCGATAAAGTAATGTAATCATGCATGTGATTATGTCCGCATCCGCAACAATCGTTATGGTTGTGTTCGCTCATAATACTACCTCACTTTTTATATTTTGCCTCCAAAAAACTTCGGAGGAACATACATAAAATGTATCAGATTGAGGTAAAAAATGCAAGTATAAAACATATATTTAAAACAAATAAATATTGACTTTATAATAAAATATTTTAAAATAAAATGTGAAAACAGAATATTTCTTAATCTTTTTTGAAAGGGGTAAATTTTGGTGGCTACTAACGGGCCGAATGAGAGCAGTATTAAAAAAGAGGATAGAGATACCTACAGCAAGAATACCATTGATCCGCAGATGGCAAAATATCAGACTATGAAGCGTATTGAGCGGGAAAAGAGAGCAATGAATAAAAAGCTTATGTATGAGGAATATGACAGACGCGGTCACCCTGTGACACGTAAGAAAACTGCCAAAACAAACTGGATTAAGCATTATGAGAACGGAACACTTGATGAAGATATGGAAGATTTTTATATTTGAGTTTCCGGTGCCTAATTTGCTTATTTATGATATTATAAAGACATCCTAAGGATGTCTTATTTTTCTTATGCAATAAAAGCTCTTCTGCAATTGTACAATATAATTTTTGCTGTCATGGAGGAGACCGTTTATGAGTGATACTGTTAAGGCTGTTAAGGAAATCAATATATCTGTCAGAAATCTTGTGGAATTTATCATGCGCTGCGGAGACCTTGATAATACCCGAAGCGGCAGGGACGAGATAGAGGCAATGCATGCAGGAGGTCGTATACATAGAAAGCTCCAAAATCAGATGGGAGCTAATTATACACCTGAGGTTCCTCTGAGTATTACGGTTCAAGTTACATATGATGGTTTATCCTTTGATTTGACAGTGGACGGCAGGGCAGATGGTGTACTCATGAATGTTCCGGAAAATAATGAGAATATTTCTGTTCTTACATTTGAAAAAGAGAAGATTGAAAAGCCTGAGATTGTTATTGATGAGATAAAAGGGGTATATATGGACCTTTCTCACCTGACAAAGCCTGTACAAGTTCACCGGGCACAGGCGATGTGTTATGCATATATATATGCTGTGAAGTATCAGCACTCACGAATCGGTATACGCCTGACATATGTCAATCTGGAGTCGGAGAGCTTGAAATATTTCGAGGAAGATTTTTCTTTAGAGGAGATTAGTGAATGGTTTGACAGTTTAATAAACGAATATGCCAAATGGGCTGTATGGCAGATGAGATGGATTAAGCAGAGAGATGACAGGATAAAAAATCTTGAATTTCCTTTTCCATATAGGGAAGGTCAAAAGGAGCTGGTTACCGGAGTCTATAAGACTATTCTTAGAAAGAAAAAGCTGTTTATAGAAGCACCTACAGGAGTGGGTAAAACCATATCAACTGTTTTTCCTGCTGTCAAAGCGATGGGTATGGGGCTTGTCAGCAAGATTTTTTATCTGACTGCAAAGACCATAACAAGGACTGTCGCAGAGGAGACATTTCATTTGCTTTCAAAGAGGGACCTTAATATTAAGGTAACCACCATAACAGCAAAGGAAAAGGTATGTATATTGGAAAAGCCGGACTGTAATCCGTTTTCATGCCCCAGAGCCAAAGGTCATTATGACAGAGTGAATGATGCGGTGTATGATTTGCTTGTCAATGAGAATGAAATAACCAGAGATTTGATATTGTACTATGCGAATAAGCATAATGTCTGTCCGTTTGAAATGTCCCTTGATGTGACACTGTGGTCAGATGCTGTTATTTGTGATTATAACTATGTATTTGATCCCAATGTATATCTTCGCAGATTTTTTCTGAATGATAAGCAGCAGGATTATGTTTTTCTGATAGATGAAGCACATAACCTCGTTGACAGGGCAAGAGAAATGTACAGTGCCGTACTTATAAAAGAGGATTTTCTTCTTGTAAAGCGGCTTATAAAGGATACTAATCCTAGGCTTGTAAAGCTTCTTGAGCAATGCAACAAGGATCTTCTTAAGCTTAAGAGAGAATGTGATGAGTTTAATATTATATCCGATGCTGATGATTTTAACATGCACCTTATAGCATTAATGTCCGAATATGAAGCATACTTACAGGAGTATGACAGCGATACTAATGAGGAGATAAGCAAGCTGTATTTGGATATCAGACATTTTCTTAATATATATGAAATACTTAATGAGAATTATACAATCTACACTGATTATGATGAAGGCTGCAGGTTTAAAATCAAGCTTCAGTGTATGGATCCTTCGAAAAACCTGTCAAGATGCTATGAGAGGGGCAGAAGTACAGTGCTTTTTTCTGCTACCTTGCTTCCAATACGCTACTATATGGAACAGTTGGGAGGTAAAGAAGAGGACTATGCCGTATATGCTCCGTCATCGTTTAAAAAAGAAAACAGACTGATAATCGTAGGATCCGATGTCAGTACAAAATATACCCGCAGAAACAAAAGTGAATATCGTAAAATAATCAGATATATTAAGTCGTTCACTAGTCACAGAACAGGAAATTATCTGGTGTTCTTTCCATCATATCAAATGATGCAGTCGGTTTATGATTTGGCAGAGGATGAAATCAAGGGCATTGTTATGCAAAGCAGTAATATGAATGAGGAAGAAAGAGAATTATTTCTTGAAGACTTTGTGGAGGATCCTAAAGAAACAAGGATTGCATTCTGTGTAATGGGCGGAATATTCAGTGAGGGTATTGACCTTAAAAGCAGCAGGCTTATAGGTGCTGTTATTGTTGGCCCCGGCCTTCCTATGATATGTAATGAAAGGGAATTATTCCGGGGATATTTTGATGCGAAGAATAAGAACGGATTTGATTATGCCTATCTTTATCAGGGCATGAATAAGGTCCTTCAATCAGCCGGACGCGTAATCCGAACGAATGAGGACCGTGGTGCAATTCTATTGTTGGATGACAGGTTTCTTCAGTCAAAATATTATCAGCTGTTTCCTAAGGAATGGTTTCCTTTTACCCCGGTGAACCTTAATACAATGCCCGATGTACTTGCAAATTTTTGGAACAACGGCAAATAGACGTTCCACTAAAAATGCAAAGTATTACCCGAATATATGTAATCAGAATCTTTAGATAAGAAATCTTTATTTGCGACAGCACGGTAGATGGTGTTGGTAATATGATACCATAACCCTCCGATTGCACCACCTATAAAGGCATATATTATATCGTCAATATCGCATCTGGCAGGAATTATGAAATACTGAAACAGTTCTATTACGGACGGCAGCAAAAGCAGGAATAAAAATCGTACTAATTTTGACTGATATCTGAATATCAATATAATGTAAAAACCGTAAGGAACATAAGCAAATATTCTGCCCAGAAGGTATGTCAGTATATCACTTAAAGGAACCATTTCATTGATATAATCCTCAATCAGCGTTGCAATCCACCAGAAGGGAGTAAAATTCTGATGATTTGATCTCATGCGGTTTATCACCGGTAAAGAATGTTCTGAAAAGGATACATATAGTAAAAATCCGATATAAAACAGTACGAATACAATACTGATGTTTCGATAGAAGGCAATGAATTTCTCAATTCTGGTGCCGTAATCGAACATATTTCGTATAAAGCAATACAGCATGGGAACAGCCCAATTGACTGCTATGATACCGAATAGAGTGTTGGTAAATGGCAATATACTAGATTCTGATCCCGGATAAGATAACAATGTAATGATAATTGATATAAATAAAAGCAGTATTGTATATGCAGTGCATGATTCATATGTTAAGGATTGTTCCAGAAGAATATGGACACATATGATTACTGCTGCACAGCTTATTCCAAGAATTAAAAATGGTGATGCAAGAAAATAATAAGCTGAAAATTGAACTATTATACTAATTATACTTACTAATACAACCATAGATGATATTTCCATATTAGTGCGCCTACGCATGTGTACACCTGCTTTCATTATAGAATCATTCGAATTTTTCCGGGAATGCATCGGATATTTATGTGTGAACTAAAGCCGGGAACTTCTCCGTCAGTATGAACAGCTGCCTTATTATCCAGTATAATATCGATGCTGGAGCATTTAAAGGTCTCTACACCTTTAAAATGTATATGCCTGCCGAAAATAATAGTAGGCAAAAGCAGCAGTATGATTAATCTGGACATACCGTGGACAAGGCATATACTAAGCTTGCCATCGGCAGGATCGGCATGAGGAGCCATCTTAAGTCCTCCTCCTTCAAATTGATGGATCATATTTGATATAAGAAGGACCTTTGAATAGTTTTCTTTTTTTATCCCATCTATTACAACAGCAGCATTCATGAATTTAGTGCTAAACAGCTGTTTTATGGCAATTGCTAAGTATATAAATTTACCGGCACCAAAACGGTTAAATTTCTTTTTTAACGGAGAACTCTGCACTTCTACACATACTCCCGCATCATATCCTATACCACTTGAGCAGCTGAATTTTCTGGGCTTAAGCTTCTGATCTTCAAATATTATCTCACCGTAATCCAGATAGATAAATTTGTTCGGCTTTAATATATTTGATAAGGACTTAAGGGGCTTTCTTGGTATCTTAAGGCTTCTTGCCAAATCATTGCTGGAACCGGAAGGGATATATCCAAGGGTTACATCGTCAAAATTATGTATGCCGTTAATCACTTCATTTAAGGTTCCGTCACCGCCTAAGACAACAATGTTCTTAATGCCGTCATATTTCTGACAGATTTCTTCGGCAAGCAAAGAAGCATGTCCTTCTTGTTTGGTTAACTCTGCCGTGTAATCTATATTCCGGCGATCCAGCTCATCCTTAACAGTCCACCAATGGCGGATTCCCTTGCCCGAGCTTGATTTTGGATTAATAATAAAATGATACATTCCTTTGTAATTTCTCCTTGATATATTATCTGTCTTTATAAAACAACTAATTAAATATTATATGAAATAAGTTATATTGTCAATAATTTGCACTTTATTAATTCTATAAAACGCTCATTTTAATCTCTATACATGCACAGAATTGTCCTACCTTCATAAGATATATAGAGCAAAAGAGATTATTAAGCTGCCGACAAATATTGAAAGGAGTATTATTAGATGGATAGACGGATGTATCGTAGCAATATGGGACGTGGTAGATATGTCTCACCTTATAGGACGACACAACCTATATGCAGTAATATCGTAGAAAAAGACAGTGAGTGTAACAAGCACAGAAGCTATTGTGAGGATGATTTTAAGCCTGAACGTTTTCCGATAGGTATGTGTTATGTTCCATGGCAATGCTTCAGAGATCTTTATGAGAATGAATTTGCCGCCCTGGCAAATGGAACACTATTCAAAGAATTACAATATGACTGGTATGGAAGGGGTTGTTAGCAGGATGAATATTAGTAATAAAGATAAACTTTTTGCATGTATTACAGCAACCAGCTTCGTTATGGATGATTTAAGAATTTATCTTGATACCCATCCAACAGACCAGGAAGCACTGGATTATTGGGAGAAGATTAGCCGGGTTAGGAAAGAAGCTGTTGAAGAGTATACAAGGAATTTTGGACCGATATACAGCTATGATGTTAATGTTAAGAACAAGTGGACCTGGGTGGAAGACCCTTGGCCATGGGAAGGTAGGTGCTAGTGTATGTGGAGTTATGAAAGAAGATTGCAACATCCTGTAAATATTACATGCAGAAATCCGAGATTGGCGATGGTTATAATGAGCCAATTCGGAGGTCCCGACGGCGAGCTGGCAGCCTCCATGCGCTATCTGTCTCAGCGTTATTCTACAAAGAACAGAAAGGTGGCAGGTGTTCTCACGGATATAGGAACGGAGGA